>NZ_VPDH01000128.1:0-4476 GCF_013417785.1 Acinetobacter sp. YH12227
TATTTGAACAATCTAAAATATTTGTATTACCTGAAAAAAGGCAAAGGCAATGTCCGCGAGTAGTGAAAATTAAAGCACAAAAATATCCAAGAAAATGCCAGTCAATTTCTTAACTGACTGGCATTACCCTAATAGGGGGGCTTTCAAATTGAAGTAGAGTTAGATTTTTAATAAATCCTTTAATGCATAAAGTTGCTGTAATGCTTCTCGAGGTGTCAAATTATCAACATCAAGATTATTTAATGCATCAAGTGCAGGAGATTCCTTTTCCACTTCAACGATGCGTTCAACTACTTCAGCTGGAGCGACATCTGCAAATAAGTCAGTTTGTACCGCGGTATTGAGTTGCTGCTTTTGCTGGGTTTCTAAAATACGCAAACGGTTTTGCGCTTCTTTAATTACCGCATTTGGAATACCTGCTAATTTAGCAACTTGTAGACCATGGCTTTGACTCGCAGGCCCTTGCTGAACTTTGTGTAATAAAATGAGATTGCCATTCAATTCACGTGCAGTAACGTGGAAATTATCGATATTGGCATCTTTGCCAAGTTCAGTCAGTTCAAAATAATGTGTTGCAAATAAACATAAGCACTTGATACGACGTGTTAAGTCCAATACACATGCCCAAGCAAGTGACAGGCCATCATAGGTACTAGTGCCACGACCAACTTCGTCCATAAGGACTAAAGATTGGTTGGTGGCGTGATGTAAAATTTGTGAGGTTTCAGTCATTTCGACCATAAATGTAGATTTACCTGTGGAAAGGTCATCTGCTGAACCAATACGGGTAAATATACGGTCAATTGGGCCGAGTATTGCTGATTGCGCAGGCACGAAGCTACCACAATACGCTAATAACGTAATTAAAGCGGTTTGACGCATAAAGGTGGACTTACCACCCATGTTCGGCCCAGTAATAATGGCCATGCGATGATTAAAGTCGAGCGTCGTATCGTTTGGCGTAAATGCCGATTTGCTTAATGCTTCGACGACAGGATGACGACCGGCTTTAATATGGATACCAATTTCAGGGCTATATTCTGGGCGTGTCCAATTACGAAGACGGGCTTGATGGGCGAAGTTGGCCAATAAGTCAATTTGCGCGATGGCTGCACTCATCATTTGTAAATTGCCAATGTCTTCACGCAATTCATTAAGTAACATTTCAAATAGCATTTTTTCACGTGCAAGTGCTCGTGATTCGCTTGAAAGGACTTTGTCTTCAAATGATTTCAGTTCAGGCGTGATATAACGTTCGGCATTTTTGAGTGTTTGACGGCGAATATAATGATCTGGTGCTTGTTCTGCTTGTGCACGCGTTAATTCAATGTAATAGCCACTAACACGGTTGTAACCGATTTTAAGGGTTGGAATACCTGTGTTTTCACGTTCTTGTATTTCTAAGTCAATTAAAAATTGTCCTGCATGATCACGAATTTGACGTAGCTCATCTAATTCACTATCAAATCCTTCTGCAATCACGTTACCATCACGTAGCAATACAGGTGGGTTTTCAACAATCGCGGACATCAAACGCTGATGTAATCCATGAAAATCGCCCATCTCATCATTCAATTGCATTAATAACTTAGATTGATGCGATTGGATCATCGGTTCGAGTGCATGGCGCAAGTAAGGGATTTGCGCACAGGTTTGGCGTAATTGAACTAAATCACGTGGACGAGCACTGCCTAAAGCAACACGAGACAATACACGTTCAATATCACCAATTTCTTTTAATACTAAGCGTATAGGGGATTCGTGATAGCCTTGTAACATGGCTTGTGATGCATCTAATCGTGCATCTAATAATGCTGAATCACGTAGTGGTTGCATCAAGGTGCGGCTAAGTAAACGTCCACCCATTGCAGTTTGGCAATCATTGATCAATTGAAATAATGATGTGCCATGTTCAAATAAAGGATCAATCAGTTCTAAATTACGGCGTGTAACAGGATCGAGTGCGACAAAATCACTGCTTTGCTCAAGTTGAATACTGCGAATATGCGGGAGCGCAGTTTTTTGCGTAATTTGTGCATAGTGGATTAATGCCGCAGCCGCAGCTTTTGCGAGCGGTAAATGATCAATACCGAAACCGGCAAGGGTAGAGGTGGCAAATTGGTCACATAGGGTTTTTTGCGCATTGTTTAAATTAAAATCAACATTGGGACGCTTTGTTACTGGACAGTCCAATTGACGTTTAATTTGCTCAACAATGTTTGGATCAATTAAATCTTCATCTATCAAAATTTCACTTGGCATTAAGCGTGAAAGTTCAATTGCTAATTGTTCAAGTTGATAGTCCATTTGCTGAACTTTAAAAATGCCCGCACTTAAATCAAGTAAGGCAATACCAATTTGGTTTTGTTGCAGACAGATAGCAACCAAGTTAGAGCTTTGATGTGATGCAATGAGTGCATCATCAGTCAATGTACCCGGTGTAATAATTCGAACGATACCGCGCTCGACTGGACCTTTACCGGTAACCTCACCAATTTGTTCACAAATCACGACAGTTTCGCCTTTTTTGACGAGACGGGCGAGATAACCTTCTGCTGCATGGTAAGGAACGCCTGCCATCGGAATTGGCTCACCATTGGCTTTACCGCGATGGGTTAAAGTGATTCCAAGAAGTTTCGCTGCTTTATGTGCATCTTCAAAGAAAAGCTCATAAAAATCGCCCATACGATAAAACATCAATGAATGCGGATTTTGCATTTTCACTGACATATACTGTTGCATCATAGGGGTTAAAGTAGACAGATCCATCTTTGAAATCGCTGCTTGCATTAAATAAAACACCTTAAAAATAAATAGCTGTGTATTTGTCAAAAGAGCTTAAGGACTGAAATAAAGTCAATATGTACAGGTTTATGCTTATTCTTAGACTGTATTTAAAACTTCGACGTTCAGAAACAAATACCGCGGATGATTCTAACAAAAAAAGTCTGAACAAAAAGCCGTAATCGACTTTACTGTGTATAAATAATGCAGAAAAGAAATAGAGGAGATGTAAGATACAGATAAGCGTATGAATATTATGGCGGTGGCTAAATAGAGGCCATCAATTCAGCACCGATACAATATTGATTACGTCCATGTGCTTTCGCACTATAAAGCGCATTGTCTGCGGTACGTATAAATTGATTTAGGTCATCTTTTTCATTCGGCTTGATACTTGCTGTGCCAATGCTAATCGTCACGATGTCAGCAACACTACTTGCAGGATGTGGCAATTTTAGCTCATGAATACGATGAATGAGATATTTAGCTAAAGATTCGATTTGTTTTTCATCAAACATTGGGATAAGAACCAGAAATTCTTCACCACCATAGCGTGCAGCTAAATCACCACTGCGGCTGCTAATGGTGAGGAGTTCTTGAGCAATCAATTTTAAACATTGATCACCAGCTTGATGACCCAAATGATCGTTATAGTTCTTAAAGCAATCAATATCAATCATCATAATACTTAAAGGGTGCTTGTGGCGCATTGCATAGCGCCATTGCTGTTCAAGTATCATTGATAAATGGCGTCGGTTTGCAAGTCCAGTGAGTGAGTCAATCTGAGAGAGTAATTGTAATTGTCTTGATTGCTTTTTCATTTCTAATTGATTGAGTTCAATCATGCAGTTTTGTAAGTAGTTTTCACGATGTTGCCGGTCAATTGCATAGGCAAGTGCCATACCGAGGAAACTACTAAAAGTATATGTGCGATTAAGAAAAGTCCAATCTATATTATAGTGAAACAGTTTCGTCACAATGACCCCAATAACACCGCCAAACCATCCTGCAATAAGCGCAGTATAAAAGCGCATGCCAACAAAAGCATAGATAATCACAACAGCGTACATCATAGCTGCGTGTAATAAGGCATCATTGTGGTCGTTGCCCACCACCGTCACAATAATAAAAGAGATCGCTACGGCAAACATGGAACCAATGCAAGTATATAAATCAAAATATTGGTTTAAACGTTTAAGGAAAGATAAAATCCAAGCAACTAAAATAATGATGCCGACCCAAACATAGAGTGAAAACCACAATGTTGAGTTTTTACCAGCGGGGATAATTTGATAAATGCCATAACTTAAAAAGCTATAGAGCATAAAAATAATAATGCCACGCACGCGGAACTCATAGGCGGCTTCATTTTGGTATTGACGTCTATAGACAGGTTCTAAATTTTTAGAAAAGTGAACTTTATTTAATCTTTTAGAGATCAAATTGTTGATCGCTTCTCGATCTAAAAGTTTAGAGCCTTTTAACTTCATACGTTGTCACGCTCACATTAAAGTTATGGATTTTTATATCATTTCAATTTTGCTTATTTTTAGAATGGATAATAATAGACCTCTTGCAAAAATCATTTTTTAATCAATTCCATGTTGTAAATTGCAGCAATCAAATTAAGGCGTAAACCCATGCGTTTACGCCGATTGCGATAACGTTCAGCAAGAATTCTAAAGGTCTTTA
>NZ_VPDH01000129.1:0-4347 GCF_013417785.1 Acinetobacter sp. YH12227
GTTTTAGAAAGAGTTGTAATTTCTCCAAAAAGATTGAAAACCATTTTAAAGCCTTCGACTTAACCTTTTTTTACATCAATAATGGTTTCATTTAATGTCAGCATACTTTTTGAAACACCACCTAAAATTCTTAATTATAATCTCTTACCGCAACTGCAAGGACATGGCGTTCATTTCATTCAGTATGGTGACATCCTTCAAAAACATAAAGAATGGATTAAGGATTATTTTCATAATGAAGTTCAACCTGTGGTTACGCCTATCAGTTTAGATCCAGCACATCCCTTTCCTCGGCTGGTGAATAAAAGTTTAAATTTTATTGTAACTTTAGAGGGTAAAGATGCTTTTGGACGAAAAATTGATTTGGCGATTGTTCCCGCACCACGATCATTACCTAGATTAGTGAAGTTACCTAAAAGTATTTCCGGTGAGGCTGAACACTACATTTTACTTTCAGCCATTATTCAGCAACATATTCATGAATTATTTCCAGGCGTTACAACAACGGGATGTTATCAATTTCGGGTCACACGTAATGCAGATTTAACCATCTCAGAAGATGTTGAAGACTTAGCGATTGCCTTAAAAGATGAACTATCCTCGCGACGCTTTGGTCGCGCTGTAAGACTTGAGGTGACTAAAAACTGCCCTGAAAATATTACTGATTATTTACTTGGACAATTTGATCTTGAGCAAGACCAACTCTATCGTATTGATGGCCCGCTTAATCTAGTCCGTTTTATCTCAAACTTCAATTTGCCCGAATTACGTTTTCCTTCCCATGTACAAAAATTACCGAAAGTGTTGTATGGGAAAAAATCCATATTTGAGGTATTAAAAACCGAAGATGTTTTATTACATCACCCTTTTCACTCTTTTGCTCCGGTCATTAAGCTACTGAAAGAGGCAGCCCGTGATCCACATGTGTTAGCCATAAAACAAACCCTTTATCGTAGTGGTGTAGATTCTGAAATTGTGCAAGTCCTTGCTGAAGCAGCACGAAATGGTAAGGAAGTCACAGCAGTGATTGAATTACGTGCTCGCTTTGATGAGGAGTCAAATATCGAAGTTGCCAATCTATTACAAGAAGCTGGGGCGGTTGTTGTATATGGGATCGTTGGTTATAAAACCCACGCCAAAATGATTCTGATCGTGCGTCGTGAAGTAGACAAGATTAAACGTTATGTTCATTTAGGCACAGGTAACTATCATGCAATGAATGCCAAAATCTATACTGATTATGGACTACTGACCAGTGATGCTGATATTTGTGAAGATGTCCATAAAGTCTTCCAGGAGCTCACAGGCATGGGGAAAATGGTCAAATTGAAAAAACTTTTTCATGCACCATTTACTCTGCATTCTCAATTGATTGAACTCATTGAAAATGAAACTGAAAATAGCAAAGCGGGCAAAAAAGCGCAGATTATTATTAAAGTCAACGCCTTAACTGAATCTCAACTAATTGATGCTCTGTATAGAGCGTCTCAAGCGGGCGTTCAAATCGATTTGATTATCCGTTCAATTTGCTGCTTACGCCCACAAGTGAAAGGACTTTCTGAAAATATTCGAGTCCGCTCAATTGTGGGACGTTTTTTAGAACATACCCGGGTTTATTATTTTTACCATCAGGGTGAAAGTAAACTTTTTTGCGCCAGTGCAGATTGGATGGGGCGTAATTTATTCTCTCGCATCGAGACCTGTTTCCCAATCGAAGATAAAAAACTTCGTAAACAAATTCTGGAAGAGGGCTTAATGAATTATCTTCAAGATAATCGGCGTGCATGGGAATTACAAGCCGATGGTACCTGGATACAATGTCAGGCTGGCAATGGACAGGCAGTCCATATTGCCCAGCAACAATTAATGAATCAAATTATTTAACGAAAAATTTCAAGTCATTGTATAAATGACAATTATTTGCAATGATTTAAACTTATTTTAACTAAACTGTAACAATACAACCCTAAAGTAAAAATCAAGTGGGAATGAGTCAATTACATGAATGATATCAGTGTTAAAAAGATCAACAAATTAATTGAACAGTTCGAAGAAGAAGGCAATAAAACACAAGCGCTTGAAATAGGTTATAAAACATATGCCATGCTTATGTCTGATCAGAAATTTGCTGATAAAGTGACAAAATCAGCAGAAAATTCTGAAGAGCGACTTTATAAATCGATAAAAATAAAACTTATTCCTGAGAAACATCATTTTAAAATAAAGTAAGAAGTACCAAACTTATAAAATACGATAAGTGACCGTCACATGACGCATAAGTTGTCATTGATAAAAAACCGCCATTATTGGTGGTTTTTTTATAGCAAAATAAATAGTTTTATATTTCAAAGTTATGTTCATCATTTAAAGAGAAATATAATTATTTAAGGGGCTGTAGTAGAAGTGACTATAACCCCAAACGGCCATCTCTTGATTTACCTTGCTCTAGACTCTGCTCAACCTTGGCATTTAGATCAATACCCATAATTAAGGGACCATGATCACAAGAGAGATATTTTGGTGTTTTGTAAGCGTCCGCTGAATCCCATGCCTATTTTTTAATTTTGGTCGGATTTCCAGCGGTGTGGCAGTAATTCTTCTATTTGGGTCACTTTATGCGTCGGCAGCCTTTTCAGCACATCACTTAAATAGGCATACGGATCCAGTCCATTCAGCTTTGCTGACTGGATTAAAGTCATGATATTGGCAGCTCGTTGGCCGCTGCGCAGCGAGCCAGCAAACAGCCAGTTCTTACGTCCCAACGCCCAGGGGCGCATCTGATTTTCAATCCCTTGCGCAGCAATGCTGCTCATATCTATAGGCAAATTGCCATCATCCAGATAGCGGCAGAGTGCCTGCCAACGTTTTAGGCTGTAATTGATCGCCTTGGCAGTTGGAGAACTCGATGGCACCGCCAGATAATGTTGGTTGAGCCATTCATACAGTTGTTGCATCACCGGTTGGCTATGCTGTTGCCGGTATTCGCGGCGATGTTCTGCTGTACCATCGGTCTTTTTCCTGAGTTCTGCTTCTATGGCATACAGTTTCTGAATCAGCACGGCTTTGTTGCATAAAGGTTTGAAAGGCTGAGTTCCCTTAAGCTGCTCAAATTTAAGAGACAACTTGGGTATGAGGGCGACCTAATTCTGTGAATTTATTCAAGACTGCCATGCGTGCATGGATCTCATTCACCTGACTTGGAAAACTCCGCGCTGTTAATTTATCGCCTAATAATTTGATGCAATGCATCTTGGTTTGAACCAAACTTCGACGGTGATAACCAGACCACTTTTTCCAAAGCGATCTGCCTAGCCGTTTGACTGTCTTTAATAATTCGTTCCGCTCTATAGACCTCGCTTGCTGATCCTTCCAAGGCTTTGCATTCTTTCTAGGTGGAATGATCGCATGTGCATCTCGATCTAAAATGACTTGTCGGCAGTACTTTGTGTCATAAGCACCATCTGTATAAACAGAATCAATTGGTTCATCCAAGGGAATTTGAGCAAGTAAATCTTCGAGTACTTGAGAATCACTGACATTATTTGTGGTGAGTTGTACTGCACGTATTTGCAGGGTTTTAGCATCTATAGCAATGTGAAGCTTACGCCATTGGCGACGATATTCAGCCCCATGTTTCTTGCGTTTCCATTCACCTTCACCAAGAAACTTCAAACCAGTAGAGTCTACGAGTAGATGCAGTCCATCACTACTTTTTTGATAGCTAATCGCAATATCAATATGCTTTTGTCTACGACAAAGGGTGGAATAATCCGGAGCTGTCCAATCTAATCCAGAGAGTTTAATCAGACTTTGAACAAAACCTGTGACCATACGTAAAGAGAGTCGGAATAGTCATTTGATCATTAAGCAGCATTGAATCGCTGTATCGGAGTAGGTTTGATTTCGACCTTGCTTGCCTTGTGATTGTGCATACCACTGAGTCTTTGGATCAAACCAAATGGAAATATTACCTCGGTTAATTAAGGCTCGGTTATAGGATGACCAATTGGTTGTACGGTAGATTTTAGAGGCAGGCTTATTCATTTTGAAATTATATTGCTGAATAAGCTTTTGATGCTAGGTTTGTGCAACAAAGCCCCCTTGCTCTATTAGCAATAAGCAGTTTTTTAAGTGCACTAGTGCACAAATTTTACCCATTAATACTAGTTCTGCTAATATTGGATTTACAAGAATTAAAATATTCAAAAAATCTAATAAAATTCTCTGTACACGACAAATTTCATAGGATCCTTGTCCTATCAGGCTTTTTCTTTCTTAAAATTGCTAGCACTTTCTTAAATTCTTCTTTTTTTCCAAAACCAATCAAACGTAGAATAGCCATTTGAA
>NZ_VPDH01000130.1:0-4344 GCF_013417785.1 Acinetobacter sp. YH12227
GAAAAAGAAGAATTTACCCTTATTTGATGCTGAGAAAAATTACAATAAAATGATTGGAAAAATACGAGTTGTAATCGAACACATTAACAGTCAATTGAAAAGATTTAGAATACTAAGTGAACGCTATAGAAATAGACGGAAAAGATTCGGTTTACGCATTAACTTAATCGCTGCACTGGTAAACCGGATGAACTTGCAATAACGACTTTCGCGAGCCTGTAAATAATTTTGTGTAATTGCTTTTCATAAATTTAAAGGTGATTGCTTAAGCGGTCACCGAATTCAATAATAAAGCGGCTCATGGCTAAACGCCAGTCGCGAATAGGCATATTCCACTTTTTAGACGCTGCATCAATTGCCAGGTAAATCACTTTACGCTTTTTGATCGCCTGACGTATTACGCTGTTTAATGATTCGATCGCATTGGTGGTATAGATGGCTTTGCGTATCTCGGCTGGATAAGCAAAGAAGGTATTTAGATTCTCCCAGTGTGTACGCCAGCTTTTGCTGATCTGTGGGTACTTGTCATCCCATGTTTGGGCGAATTGATCCAAGGCCATCAAGGCTGCCTCTTCAGTAGGTGACTGATAAACGGCTTTTAAATCCTGAGTGACGGCCTTGTAATCTTTCCATGATACGTATTTCAAGCTGTTACGCAGCATATGGATAATGCACAGCTGGATATGGGTTTGCGGGTATACGCTGTTAATGGCATCAGGAAAGCCTTTTAGTCCATCCACACAGGCGATCAGAATATCCTGCAACCCTCGGTTTTTAAGCTCAGTCAGGACATTCAGCCAGAACTTTGCACCTTCATTCTCAGCCATCCACATGCCGAGCAGTTCTTTCTGTCCATCAAGATTAATGCCTAAGGCAAGGAATACAGCCTTGTTGATAACACTGCCATTATGACGGACTTTAACTACAATACAGTCCATATAGACGATGGGATAGAGTGCATCCAGCGGACGGTTTTGCCATTCAGCGACTTGCTCCTTAACAGCATCAGTCACCTTGGAAATAAGCGTTGGCGATACATCAGCATCGTACATTTCTTTGAAAGTAGCCACGATTTCACGGGTAGTCATGCCTTTGGCATAAAGGGATAGAATTTGGCTATCCATTTGCGTGATACGAGTCTGATTCTTTTTAATTAGCTGTGGCTCAAATGTGCCATCACGATCTCGTGGTGTGGTGATCTCAATCTCACCATCATCGCTCAGCACGGTCTTACTGGAATAACCGTTACGAGCATTTGAACCGTTCTTACGAGCATTCTTTTCATGTCCGAGATGTTCGGTAAGTTCGGCATTGAGAGCCGTTTCAACAGTGAGTTTAGTCAACAATCGGGTGAATTGATTGAGATCGTCTTCTGTTTTGATTCCTTTAGCAAATTCTGCTGCAAGGTCTTTTAGTTTTTGTTCGTTCATCATGTTGCCTGACTCCGTTGTGAATATGAACATAGCAAATTCAGGCAATTACACAATTTAATTTACAGTCTCACTTTCGCAAGAGATCTAATGATAAATATCAATACTCACATTATATTTTTTAGTCAAAAAATCTTCTTAAATGTTAGAATATGTAACTGTAATTGATTTCTCATGAGGATTTATCCTCGCTAAAGACTTAGTTACATAAACGCTGTAAACTTTTAATTCGATCTGTTTAGATCCCATTCTCCTGTTTCACCGTTTATGCAACCAAGCCGTTTTTTATAGGTAAGGTATGAGCACTGAACAACCCTCCTCTATCGAGCGTACAGGGTCTAAAGTCTATCGCTATTTTGTAGTGGTATTGACTTTACTCGTTGCGCTGTACTTGATCATTCAAGGCGCTAAATTACTCAGCCTCGGTGGTACAAGTTATTATCTCATCGCAGGGATTGCCTATGTTGCAATCGCCATTTTCTATGCGATGAAAAAAGCTCTTGGTTTCTGGCTTTCTATTGTTACTTTTGTTGCAACCACCTTCTGGGCCATTGCTGAAGTTCAAGGTTTGAGCTTCTGGCAATATATTCCACGCTTGGTGGTTCCAACAATTTTATTTGTCCTCAGCATGTGGGCAAGCAAAAGCCTGCCAGCACTCAATGCTGCAAAAATCAAAGCTGCCAATCTTGTTGGCTTTGCCGGTTTCTTTGCCTGTGTAGCAGCTCTGATTGCTGCGTTCTTCCCACATGGCAAAATCCTTAATCCTGTTGATATCGTACAAGACCCTGCACTGGCTAAACCGAATGCAGAAAACCCGGACAACTGGGAATATTTCGGTCGTAATGGTAACGGTACCCGCTTTGCACCGTACACCGACATTACCCCTGAAAATGTCAAAGATCTGAAAGTCGCTTGGACTTATCACACTGGTCGTGATACATCTGCGGGTGTTGATGAAAATACACCAATTCAAATTGGTAGTACTTTATATTCATGCACACCAACTAACATCATTTCAGCGATTGATGGTGACAGTGGTAAAGCACTTTGGAAATATGATCCACATGCAAAAACTGCAGAACATATTACTTGCCGTGGTGTCGGTTATTATGATGCTACTAAAGACAAATCTTTAACTGCAGCAGACTTACAAGCACCTGGTATTAAAGCTTGTCCACAACGTATCCTGACTTCAACTGTTGATGGCCGTTTAATTGCGTTAAATGCTAAAACTGGTGCTTTATGTCCAGAATTTGGTGTGAATGGTCAGGTCGATGTTCTGCATGACATGGGTCCTACTGAACAAAGTAAACGTTATCACCCAACATCAACTCCGCTGATCGCTGGTCATGTTGCCGTATTAGGCGGTTGGGTACGTGATATTGCGCATGGCGAACCGTCTGGTGTGGTTCGTGCTTATGACGTTCGTACCGGTGAATTGGCTTGGGCTTGGGATGTCGGCAATCCTGAACTGGTTGGTGAACCTAAAGATGGCAAAGGCTTTACTTTAGAAACACCAAACATGTGGACCATCCCGACTTATGACAAAGACCTGAATCTGGTTTACTTGCCTACAGGTAATGGTCCTCCTGACTACTGGGGTGGTGACCGTAACGCAGCCAAAGAAAAATTCGGTTCTGCCATTGTTGCGGTAAATGCTTTGACTGGTAAAACTGTTTGGACTTATCAAACTGTTCACCATGATGTATGGGACTATGACTTACCGTCACAACCTGTACTTTATGACATGACTGATGATCATGGCAAAAAAGTTCCAGCGTTGATTCAAACTACCAAAATGGGTCAAATCTTCGTTCTTGACCGCCGTACTGGTAAACCAGTCACTAAAGTTGAAGAACGTCCTGTAGACACCAATGGAGCTGAAGGCGAAAAACTTTCTCCTACCCAACCATTCTCTGTTGGCATGCCACAAATTGGTAATGCCACATTGACTGAACAGGACATGTGGGGGATCTCAACCTTTGACCAATTGGCATGTCGTATTAACTTTAAAGACTCTGTCTATAACGGTCTATATACTGCACCAGGTGAAAAACCTTATATCGAATGGCCTAGCTTGCTTGGTGGTTTCAACTGGGGTGGTATCTCCATAGATGAATCTACTGGCATGATGTACGTCAACGATATGCGTATGCCACTGCGTATGTCATTGGTTCGTAAAGAAGATATGGGTAAATATCATATCTCAACTGACGAAGTACCAGGATTCATGGGTACAGTACGTCCACAATTGGCTGGTCCTTATGCTGGTGTGAAAATTGACATCATGCAGTCTAAACTGGGTGTGCCTTGTAACAAACCACCGTTTGGTACCATGACTGCCATCGACTTGAAATCGAAGAAAGTCGTTTGGGAAGTACCAATGGGTACAGCCAAAGAATTAGGTCCATTAGGTGTGAAAACCCATATGCCAATTCCTTTAGGTATGCCTACACTGGGTGGTCCTACTTCAACCGCTTCTGGTCTGGTGTTCTTCGCAGGTACTCAGGATTATTACCTACGTGCGTTAGATTCAAAAACTGGTAAAGAAGTGTGGAAAGCTGAATTGCCTGTTGCTGCTGTTGCTGCCCCACTGGTTTATAAATCTCCAAAAACTGGCAAACAATATGTTGTGATTTCTGCAGGTGGTGCAAGCCACTCTAAAGATGTGGGCGACTATATCATTGCCTTTGCTTTACCTGATCAAAAATAATTTTTTGATGGATAAAGAAAAAACCGAAGCTTAGGCTTCGGTTTTTTATTGCAATCATCATTAAAAATTAACGATCGTAAGCGTCCGCTGAACCCCATGCCTATTTTTTAATTCGGTTCAGGTTTCCAGCGGTGTGGTAGCAATTCTTCAATCTGAGTCACTTTATGTGTCGGCAACCTTTTCAGCACATCACTTAAATAG
>NZ_VPDH01000131.1:0-4096 GCF_013417785.1 Acinetobacter sp. YH12227
CTATGACAAGTGTATTTATCTGCTTGAACCGACAGAGCTGAATCATAAGCTTGTTGGGCAATACATTTCATTTCTGGAGTACCCGGATGGCACTGTGGCCCTCATGCATGAAGGACGGAAGATCAACTATAGCGTCTTCAATAAACTGGCTGGACTACAGCAGAATGAAGTGGTTGAGAATAAAAGATTAGGCTCAGTTCTGGCGCATATCCAGCAACAACATGAAGAGTTGGAGAAACAGAATAAACGTTCCCGTCTCAAGAAAAGTATGCCGAGTCGTAAAGCTCAGAAAGCTGTTATTGAACAAAGAAAGTTAAATCCTGTGCTTGACTCTTGTGGTTAAAAACAGGACATTTTAAATGGTTTATCACATAGACATTTTAATTGGTGAATAACACATGCCCTTCAAAACCTTTTTCATTATCATAATTCCTAAAATTATGTATGTAGTTGCGTTATAATAACGATATTACACACAATTTTTTGATGAAGCATTCCTTCATTTTGTTTTTTGATCAATGGCATAAGTGAGGACGTCGTATGGCCTTATTACCTATTTTAAGTTTCCCTGATCCCCGTCTTCGTACCATTGCAAAACCAGTCGAAGAAGTTACTGACGAAATTCGCCAGTTAGCTGCCGACATGTTTGAAACTATGTATGAAGCACCGGGCATTGGCCTGGCAGCAACACAGGTAGATCACCATATTCAGCTGATTGTCATGGATTTATCTGAAAATAAAGATCAACCCATGGTATTTATTAACCCCAAAATTACGCCATTGACGCAAGAGACTCAGCCCTATGAAGAAGGCTGCCTATCTGTTCCACAAATATACGATAAAGTTGAGCGTCCGTCACGCGTAAAAATTCAGGCAATTAATCTTGAAGGTCAATCATTTGAGGTTGAAGCGGACGGACTTCTCGCTGTTTGTATTCAACATGAAATGGATCACTTAAATGGTAAATTGTTTGTAGATTATTTATCGCCATTAAAGCGTCAGCGTGCGCGAGACAAAGTAGAAAAATTAGTTCGCCAGCGCGAAAAAGAGAAGGTTGCAGTGAAGCGTTAATTGTATTCGCTGAAAAAACTGGATTCTCAGCCCAATTTCGATTGGGCTTTGTTATACTTGGGGCAGACAAATTTTAGGGTTTGCCTGTGTGGTTACGTAGTGGTCTGCTACTGTCCTTTGTAGCAGTGTTTTTACAGATTGCTGTATTTTTACAGCCCTTGTTGCCGAAGCAATATCAAATTGCTCCGGTCTGTGAAACCATCACGCGCGCACTTTTACTTCCAAATGTTCATTCTGAACATAGCGCTCATGGGCACCATGACCATGTATCAGTTACTCAAACTCAATTCGATCATTCACACGAACATGATGCAAGCCATCAATGTCAGTACTGTACGGTTTACGGTAATTTGGTATTGCCACCAGAACTTGATGTGCAGGAAATCTTAGATCGTATTCAAGTGCGTTTGATTGCTTTTCAAAAAGCCTTCAAACACGTTTGGTTTGTCCTTCAGCAACTTTTTTTAATCCCACAAGGTCGAGCCCCGCCACTGGCTGCATAAATCCGACGATTTTTACTTGGGTCTTAACTGGCTCCAGTACGCCTATATTTATGTATTCAGTGAGATAAAAAATGGCTCAGCCTAAATTCTTTCTACAGCCGCTTGCGGCTGCGATTTGTGTCGCATGTTATTCCAATATGACTTTTGCAGCAGAGATGCCATCAGATATGGCCGAACAAACTGCTGTTCAAACACTCGCACCTATCGTGGTTACAGCACATCAAGGTAATGATGCCAATGGTTTAATTGTCCGTGCCAATCCAAAACAGCCAATTCAACCGATTCCTGCCTCAGATGGTGCAGATTATTTAAAAAGTATCGTTGGATTCAGCGCCATTAAAAATGGTGGGACCAATGGCGATCCAACCTTTCGTGGAATGTTTGGTTCTCGTATTAAAATTTTAACGGATGGCACTGAAAATCTTGGCGCGTGCCCAAGTCGAATGGATGCACCGACTTCGTACATTTCACCAGAAAGTTATGATCGGATCTCGGTGATTAAAGGCCCACAAACAGTTCAATATGCCAATACAGGTTCAGCGGCGACGGTTTTATTTGAACGTAAACCAGAACTGTTTGATGAAGAGAAACATTATCGTGGCCAAGCCAGTGTGCTTATGGGTTCTTATGGTCGTTTAGATCACAACGTTGAAGCAGCGGCGGGCGATGAACATAAATATGTGCGCTTAAATGCTAGTCGCTCAGTAGCGGATAGTTATCAAGACGGTCATGGTAATACAGTACCTTCAGATTGGGAGCGTTGGAACGCAGATTTAGCTTTAGGTTGGACACCTGATGAAGATACCTGGATCGAACTGACTGGCGGTAAGGCCGATGGTGAAGCGGTGTATGCTGGCCGTGGTATGGATGGTTCTCAGTTTGCTCGTGAAAGTTTAGGGCTGCGTGTAGAGAAAAAAAATGTCACTGATGTGATTAAAAAGATCGAAGCGCAAGTGAACTATAGCTACAACGACCATGTGATGGACAACTTTAGCTTACGTACACCGCCATTGGTTGAAATGAAAATGGATAATGGCATGACCATGCAAATGCCAAATCCAATGGCAATGCAGGTGACGCGTCGTACTTTAAATGCACGTATGGCCGTGACACATGAGTGGGATAAGGTACAGTTTATTACAGGTTTAGATACGCAAAACAATAAACATGCGGGCAGTATGACTGCGTTGATGATGCCATCGATGAATAAGCCACTCACTGAAGATATGCAATTTAATTCTTATGGCGGTTTTGGTGAATTAAGCTATCAGCTTAGTGAAAACAACAAATTGGTTTCAGGTGTACGTGTTGATCAGGTCAAAGTAATAGATGAACGTGCAGCTTCTGCGAATAGTGGTTTTAATACTGAATTGAAAGAAACCTTACCAAGTGCCTTTATTCGATTTGAAAACCATCATCCTGAGCATGATGATGGTAAAACGTATATTGGTTTAGGTTATGTTGAACGTATGCCAGATTATTGGGAGCTATTCAGCCCTAAACATGGTAATGCAGGTTCGACCAATACATTTAACGGTATTAATCCTGAAAAAACTTTGCAGTTGGATATGGGCTATCAACATACGCATGGAGCATTTAGTTCATGGGCATCAGCTTATGCAGGCTTAATTAATGATTATATTTTGATGAGTTACCATGATCATCCAAATACAGGTATGCATGATCATGGTTCGACATTTAGTGCAGGCGCTAAAAATGTAGATGCAACCATTGCAGGCGCTGAAGCGGGTGTCGGGTATCAATTTAGTGATGCCATTCAGGCGGATGTCAGTGCAATGTATGCTTGGGGTAAAAACACAACGGATAGTAAACCGTTACCACAAATTTCGCCTTTAGAAGCACGTGTAAATGTACGCTATATCCAAGATAAATATACTCTAGGCGCATTTTGGCGAGTAGTTGATGGTCAAAACCGCATCAGTAAAGATCAGGGTAATATTGTCGGCTATGATGTGAAAAAGAGTGGCGGTTTCGGAACCTTGTCATTAAATGGAACATATCATATTCATGATGGTGTGGATTTATCGGTTGGTGTAGACAACGTATTAGATAAAGCTTATACCGAACATCTGAATAAGTTAGGTGATGCAGGTACTGGACTTGCAACAGATCAACAGTTCAATAATATTGGCCGTAATTATTGGGCACGTATTTCCATGAAATTCTAAACTTTGCATCATGTCCAAATAGATTGCGAAATGAAAAGCAGAGTCTAGACTCTGCTTTTTTTTATTGATGCATGCTGGCCAATTGCTTGGCTTTAGATTGATACAGCGCTAAGCCTAATTTTTGTATTTCACGTCCTTTTTCTTGTAACCTTTGCTTTAAACTCGGCATATGCTTTGCCCCTGTATATAGCACTAAATTACGTGCTAAAAGATACCGTCTTGGCTGTCAACCTAATTTAGTAATTATTTACCTTATATTTGATAAGCAGTTTGATGTTTTAATACACCATAGCATAGGTGTACTAACTTACGCATTGCAGCACCAACAATCAG
>NZ_VPDH01000012.1:0-60688 GCF_013417785.1 Acinetobacter sp. YH12227
AAAGTGAAGGTAGGGTTTGTTTTAATGTTAAATCTAGATTCTGAGATAAATTCATAAAAAAAGAGCGTATTTACATACGCTCTTTTTACAGCATTTTAACTTTTTTTGCTTAACTGACTGGCATTACTTCAACATGAAGGGCTTTTTTTGTTTAAATCACATTAAAACTCAACGTATATTTATAGCATTTCAAATCATTTCCTTTGTTTTCAAAAGGCTGTTGATAGTCTATTTTTAATAAATATTGACCTTTATCGGCAATATTAAAATTTAACATTCCATCTTTGTCAGTCTTCAATGTTTTATAAACTTTGGCTTCGCGACTAAAATCAGTTGTTTGAACCAAAATTTCAACAGCCAAGTCTGCTATTGGTTTCTTTTGATCTAAAACTTTAAATTGTGCAGCTTGATCCTGCTGTATAGCATTCGGATGAGTGATAAATTGCACATCAAACCCATCATGTAAATGATGAACGACTGCATTTGTAGTTGCTCGACGCGACACAAAAGTTTCAATAATTTCTTCAGTTTGAACCGTCTTAATTTGTGCTTTCTTGGTTAAATCTGCGCTATAAACAACATTTGCATTCACAGCTTTATTCATATCACGTGTGCCATTAATCAAGTTTTTCCATTGCTTTTGATCTAATGCAAAACGTGCCGTACTACCCTGCTTTATACCACGAATGCGATAAGTACCATCTTGCTTGTTCTCTAAGCTGTAGCTACTTAAAGTCTGAGTCTTCGCCCAATCCGTATCATTTAAATGTATTTTTTCGCCTGAAGGCGTATGTATATGAAAGTTAAAATTTTTAATCGCAATTTCTGAAACAAACGGATTGTCATAAAAACCTGACACGATTGCACTATGATTATTAAACGTCTGATAGCTTAAAGGTGCAACATAAGGATAATGTGCATTTACTTGCCCCATAGAAAATAATGCCAAAGCAAGTAAAGAGATTTGTAGTTTCATAATGACTAAAAATTAAAAAATTTACTGATTCTAAATTCCCTACCAGTAATTGTAAATGATTCTTATTTTTAATTACTTTAAGTGTATAAAAAATCCTCCATTAAGGAGGATTTTTTAATTCACCAACAAAGCTAAAAAGCACACTTTAAGCAGCTTGAGCCGGCACACCACTATGAAAACGGAATAATTCGTCAGGCGAACTAATCAAGTTTTTTTCTACTTCACGAATATGTTCGATACGCATTTGAATATCTTCTTTTGGATTTTTCAACTTATTGGTCGTTGCAACATCCATCGCCAGCGCAAGATAATCCTCATAATGACGTGATTCAGATTTCAGTAAGTAGCGATAGTAACGCCCTAACTCTTCATCGACATGTGGTGCAAGCGCATAAAAACGCTCGCAAGAGCGTGCTTCAACAAAAGCGCCGATCACCAATATATCTATCAGTGCTTCAGGCTCATAAGTGCGAACTTCTTTACGCAAACCACCTGCATAGCGGCCTGCACTAATTGCAGTCCACTCTTGACCACGCTTCGCCATCAATTCTAAAACTTGCTCATAATGCAACATTTCTTCACGCACCAGTTGCGCAAGCTTTATTTGCAAATCCGAAAAAAAGCTATAGCGAAACATCAAGTTCATTGCTGTACTTGCTGCTTTCTTTTCACAATTGGCGTGATCCTGCATGAGGATATCCAAGTTGTTCAGCGCTTCATCTAACCACGCTTTAGGTGTTTCACAGCCCAAGAAGCCAATGACTGGCTTCATCAGAGCATCGTAATCAATATTCGACATAGACTTTACTTAAATTAACGTGCAGCTTTAATTGCAGCTTTCATTTGCTGTACAGCTTGCGCCAAACCAATAAACACTGCATCCGCAATAATGGAATGACCAATATTCAATTCATGAATTTGTGGAATTTTGGCAATAGCAGTGACATTTTCCAAATTTAAACCATGGCCTGCATTGACAATTAAGCCTTTAGCAGCAGCATATTCCGCACCAGCGATAATACGCTCAAGTTCATGTTGCTGTGCTTCAGCCGTTTCAGCATCCGCATAAGCACCTGTATGCAATTCGATAGTAGGTGCACCACAAGCAATTGCGGCATCAATCTGCGCAATATCAGCATCAATAAATAACGACACTTCACAGCCAATTGCAGCTAGCGCCTGCGTTGCTTGTTTGACATCTTCGAAATGCCCCACAACATCTAAACCACCTTCAGTCGTCACTTCCTGACGTTTTTCAGGAACAAAACAAACATGATGCGGTTTAATTTCCTTAGCGAATTCCACCATTTCAGGTGTCACAGCCATCTCAAGATTCATATGGGTCTTAAGCACTGGACGCATACGACGTACATCATCATCTTGAATATGACGACGATCTTCACGTAAATGCAACGTAATACCTTCTGCGCCAGCTTGCTCACAAATCAGTGCTGCATTCACAGGATCTGGATAAGTCGTTCCACGCGCCTGACGTAAAGTAGCCACATGGTCAATATTCACACCAAGTAAAGCAGCCATAATAATTTCCTAATGACGTTGAATTTGAGAATTTTGAATCCACAACTGACGGCTTTTTAACGGCCGATCTCCCAACAGAGACGTGATCATTTGTCGATAGAGCTTAGAGAGTAATTGTAACTGTTCAGGGCTAAATTCCCCACCCTTTTCATAATTACACATACTTAAAATATGTTGCCCCAACAATGAGGCACGAGATGCTTTTATAATTGGCTGGAAGCCATCATTTAATTGAAAATGATAGTGTTCATTTGGCTGTATTTCCTGTTGATTTGCATCCATAGAATAATCTAAAGGAAAACCGAGTTCTTCAAGCAATTCATGCTCGAACTGCCTTAAAATCTGTTTTAAAAATACATCCGGCTGAGCCTGCTCAGACATTATCTGTAATTGAGCAAGCGTTTTCGCATATTGTAAAAATGTTTGCGGCATTTCAACTTCAAGTGGACAAAGTCGAAGTAAAACCTCATTTAAATAAAAACCAGAAAAAAACGCATCGCCATAAAAAAATATAGGCTTATTTACAATTTCTAGTTTACTGAAGTTTTTCAGTTCAGACTTACCCGATGCCTGCACACAAATTGGTTGGTATTGGGGTGGCGGAGTTTGTCGCAAAATGCCATCCACACGGCCATGCTCCTGTGTGAACAAATGCACAATGTGACTTTTTTCGCGGTATTTACGATGGTGAATTAAATAACCATGCAGTACTTCATTACGCATGATTTAAATAGTTAATCCTTATTTTTTTTCTTATCAGATTCTTCTTCATTTTCATCATCCCCATCGGGAATGACCGCACCTACAACTGCTGCTGTACCTTTGACAACACCCTTTGTCGTTTTATAAGCCACTTTGACAGGAACAGTAACGATCTTATGAATACACCCTTGTAGAAACAAAACACATGCTACAACAGCCAAGACTTTCATCATTACTCTTCCCTCAAAGTTTCTATGCTTAGTGATTAGATATCACTATAGCCCAAGCTTTTCAATGCACGTTCATCATCAGACCAACCACCTTTAACTTTTACCCAAAGTGTCAGCATGATCTTTTGTTCGAACATTTTTTCCATATCAACACGCGCATCCATGCCAATTTTCTTCAGCTTAGCCCCCTTTTCACCAATCACAATTGCCTTTTGACCAGAGCGATCAACAAAAATAGTCGCATCGATATAGGTACATGCAGCTTTAGGACGACCCGTTTTCGGGTTAACTGTTGCTTCTTCCGTCTTAAATGATTCAATTTGAACGGTTAAATCATAAGGAAGTTCCTCACCCAATTGACGCATGATTTTTTCGCGAATAATTTCAGAAGCAAGGAAGCGCTCTGAACGATCCGTTAATTGCTCAAGTGAATACAACGGCGGTTGGAACGGCAAATATTTTTCAATTGTGCTACGCAAATGATCCAAATTCGCACCACGAAGTGCTGAAACTGGAACAATTTCTGCAAAATTCATCAATTTTGCGCGTTCTTGTATTAAAGGTAATGCATGGTTTTTGTTTTCTAGCGTATCAATTTTATTGATCACTAGAATCACAGGCATATCAGCATTTTTTAGCTTTTCAAGGACCAAATCATCATTCTGTGTCCATTTGTCTGCATCAATTACAAACAGAACTAAATTCACGTCGCGAAGTGCTGAGTGCGCTGCACGATTCATCATTTTATTGATGGCACGTACTTCTTTTTTGTGCATCCCTGGAGTATCTACAAATACTGCCTGAGATTTTTCACGTGAATCAATACCCACAATTTTATGACGTGTGGTTTGTGGCTTACGCGAGGTAATCGAAAGTTTTTGACCCAAAATATGGTTCATTAAGGTCGACTTACCTACGTTTGGACGACCGACGATCGCTACAAAACCACTCTTAAAATCTGCCGGAATTTCCGTGCCTTGTGCACTAAAGAACTGGCTAATTAAATCGTTACTGTCGCCTTGCGACTCGTGATCAGCATCAACGTGATCGGAATGAGTAGTCATTAAGACTTTTTCTCCAAAATTTCTAAGATTTCTGCCGCTACTGCTTGCTCAGCAAAGCGACGGCTTGATCCTTCACCGTATTTAACAGGCAGACCCACCACGGTACATTCCACTTTGAAATGTTGATTTGGTGCGTCACCCTGAATATCTACAACCTCGTAAACCGGGAGAGGTTTTTTACGTGCTTGTAAATACTCTTGTAAACGTGATTTAGGGTCTTTCAGTTGATCAGTAGGTTCAATATGATCTAAATATGGAACGTACCATTTCAAAACAATAGGTTCTAAAATTTTGAGATCCTGACAATCGACATAGATAGCTCCAATGATCGATTCTACTGTATCCGCCAGTATAGACTCACGATGATGACCGCCAGATTTCAATTCACCTGTGCTTAGAATTAATTCTTGGCTCAGTTTTAAATCATTGGCGATTTTACCTAGGGCTTCCTGACGAACAAGCGTCGCACGCATACGCGTTAGACGCCCCTCGTTCTCATGCGGATAAGCATGATACAAATAATTGGCAATTATCATTCCCAACAATGAGTCGCCTAGATATTCTAGACGTTCATAATTGGTTTTATGGCTCACCGATCGGTGGGTCAAGGCCAGTTGTAACAATGCAGGTTGTTTAAACTGATAACCGATACGACTTGCTAAACGAGCTTCATTTAGCTTGGACTGAGCTTTGATCAAAACTTTTCTCGAACTTCAACACAATATCAATATTCAATAAGAAAGGTTTTCTAATTTCATAGTCTTTAGTTACCACTAGACCATTATCATTAGATACCTGTGCAATATCCTTAAAGTTTAAATCACGCACACCATTCATATCTAGACGCTGAGACATCTGAGATTCAAATTTAGATGGCGCAATATTTTTAGGACTACTCTTCATTAACTCTTCAATTTCGCTGTTAACCAAGCGGTCATCAACATACGGTCCCCAAACCGCAATTAAAGCCTTTGCTAAAAAAGCAAAACCAATCACCGCAATTAAAATTGCGATATAAGACGTTCCCCGTTGATGTCTCATTTTATTTTCCTGATGTAAGACTAATCAATGCTACCATTACGACTAAATGAAGGTAGTTTTAAACCAGGTTCCTTATGCATCCACTTATAAAAAGCACGTCCAGTTAAATTTTCTTCAGGTACAAAACCCCAGAAACGACTGTCAGCACTTTGATCACGATTATCCCCCATCGCAAAATAGTGACCTTCAGGAACCTTAACTTCCCAATATAAACCATTTTCAGTCGAATATTTACCATTTTCAACATAGTTGATAAATGGTGCTTGACGGGCAACATTCACCCCTTCAAGTTCACGCATGGTAAATGTATGCGTACCCATCGTTTCTTTGTGATAAATCGCAGTAGGCGTATCTAAAGTATCTTTTTCACGGCTAAATTCAACTGGAACTTTTGCTACTTTTTGACCATTAATACTGAGCTGTCCATGATCATAAACAATATGATCGCCTGGCAAACCTACAACACGTTTAATGTAACTAATGGTTGGTTGTGGCGGGTAGCGAAATACGATGACATCACCACGTTCAGGCTCACCCACATCAATAATTTTTTTATTGATAATTGGCAAACGAACACCGTAGTCAAATTTATTCACCACAATAAAATCACCGGTTTCTAGGGTTGGAACCATAGAGTCAGATGGAATATTAAAAGGTTCATATAAGAAAGAACGTAAAATTAACACCACGGCCAATACAGGCCAGAAATCATAAGCCCATGTGATAATGACATTTTCATTGCCTTTACCTTTTGTCTGTCGTTGTTTCCAGACCAATTTATCCAACAGCCACACCAAGAAAAAGATGACTGTGACAGGTACAAGGATCAAATTAAAATCAAAATCCATGAGCTCATTTACCTCTTTTTATTATCTGTCTACTTTCAATACAGCAAGGAACGCTTCTTGCGGGATTTCAACACTACCCACTTGCTTCATACGTTTCTTACCTTCTTTTTGTTTCGCTAAGAGTTTTTTCTTACGCGATACGTCGCCACCATAACATTTCGCCAATACGTTTTTACGCATTGCTTTGACAGTCGAACGAGCAATGATTTGTGCACCAATCGCAGCCTGAATCGCCACATCGAACATTTGACGTGGAATTAAGTCTTTCATTTTTTCCACAAGTGCAATACCGCGATGGCGCGCATCTTGACGATGGCAAATCATGGCCAAGGCATCAACCTTATCACCATTAATTAACACATCTACCTTAACCAAAGATGAAGACTCAAAACGCACAAAGTTATAATCCAATGATGCAAAGCCACGTGAGCAAGATTTCAATTTATCAAAGAAATCCATGACCACTTCAGCCATTGGAATTTCAAAGGTAATTGATACTTGGTTCGCCATAAACTTCATATCTTTTTGAACACCACGGCGCTCAACACACAAAGTCATGACATTACCTAAGTATTCTTGAGGCACTAAGATATGACACTCTGCAATCGGTTCACGTAAGTCTTCAACCGTTGAACCATCAGGCATTTTAGATGGGCTGTCGATATAAATGGTTTGACCATTTTTCATAACTGCTTCGTAAATTACGGTTGGTGCAGATGAAATAAGATCTAAATCGTATTCACGTTCCAGACGCTCTTGTACGATTTCCATGTGCAGCATACCTAAGAAGCCGCAGCGGAAACCAAAACCTAAAGCATCCGAACTTTCAGGTTCAAAGAATAAAGCCGAGTCATTAATTTGTAATTTATGTAATGCTTCACGGAATGGTTCGAAATCGCTTGCATCAATTGGGAACAAACCTGCATAAACCTGCGGCTTCACTTTTTTGAAACCTGGTAAGCTTTCAACTTCTGGTGTTGTTGCAAGTGTGATGGTATCACCGACTGGTGCACCAAAAATATCTTTAATACCAGCAATAACGAAGCCTACTTCACCCGCTTCAAGCACGCCTGTTTCAGTATGTTTTGGATTGAAGATACCTACAGATGTAATAATGTGCGTTTGGCCTGTTGATTTCATCAACATTTTGTCGCCTTTACGCACACGACCTTCTTTCACACGTACTAAAGAAACCACACCTAAGTAGTTATCAAACCAAGAGTCGATAATCAAAGCTTGTAACGGCGCTTCACGGTCGCCTTGCGGTGCAGGAATGACATTGACTAGTGTTTCAAGCACACCTTCAATCCCCAAACCTGTTTTTGCCGAACAAGTTGGTGCTTCAGTTGCTTCAATCCCGATAATGTCTTCAATTTCTTGAATCACACGCTCAGGCTCTGCTTGCGGTAAATCAATCTTATTTAATACTGGAAGAACTTCCAAGCCCTGTTCGATCGCGGTATAGCAATTTGCTACTGATTGAGCTTCTACACCTTGCGCAGCGTCAACAACCAATAGCGCACCTTCACACGCAGCCAATGAACGAGATACTTCATAAGAGAAGTCAACGTGTCCTGGTGTATCAATAAAGTTGAGTTGATACTCTTCACCGTTTGGATGCGTGTAATACAAGGTAACAGACGCAGCTTTAATCGTAATACCACGTTCACGCTCAAGCTCCATAGAATCAAGAACCTGTGCTTGCATTTCACGATCTTGTAGACCTCCACAAGTTTGAATAAATCGGTCCGCTAGCGTCGATTTACCATGATCAATATGCGCAATGATCGAGAAATTACGAATGTTTTTAATATCAACAGATTTTTTAGCTTGCGCCATGGGCTACCTTGAAAAAAATAAAGCGCTATGCAATCAATATTTAATGCATAGCAAAAGCCGAATAGAAATTGCGAAGGATTATAGCAGATGGATTTTTCAAAGTATCGAAAATAATTCAAAGCTTTTAGAGAGAGCATCATTCTGCAAAAATGATGCGGCAAAATACGTATTGTTTAGGTTATTCAGCTTTATTTCCACCATCATCATACTGACTAAAATCCATAGGATTTTCTGTAAATGCTAAAGGTTGATAAGCTTGAGTAAACGTCGGAGACATACGCTTTGGACGCCCTGTTGCAATTTCTACACACGCCCACTGGGTGTTGGCTGTAAATAAAATCGCTTTGTCTTTAGGGCGATAAAATACATATTGACGGAAAGAATACAATGAATTGATATCATTCAACCATGTCCGCAAAATGATTTCTTCACCTTCAAATGCTGCTTTACGGTATTGCACATGATGTTCAACAGCCACCATGGCATGCTTCAATTCAATATATTCTTTTAAGCCTAAACCCAAAGCTTCAATATGTGCTGTTGCGACATCTTGCATCCAACTGACATACACCACGTTATTTACATGATTTAATGTATCGATATGTTCAGCTTGAACTGTAATTTTTAAATCAAAGATATCGCTCATAGCGTCCTGCAAATTTTAAACTATGTCCCACAGTCTACTCATTTTTATCTAAGGGTAAATTGCAAAAACACTAAAGTTAAAAAAACCACTCGCTTGGAGTGGTTTTAATTTAGTAACTCATTACTGAATGCGCATACCAACAATGGCGCTTTGCCCTTCACGGATTAACGAAACACGTGCAATACTGCCATTTTTCAAATCAGAAACTGCTTTAACAAAGTCTTCAGAGTTATTCACGACTTTGTTATTAATTTGAGTGACGACATCACCCGGCTGGATACGCGCTTGTGCTGCAATACCACCTGCACGAACATCCTGAATGAGCACCCCACCTTTTAATTTTAAGCGAGATGTTTCATCTGCTGTCAGATTGCGAATTGACACCCCTATCACAGGTCCTTTACGTACAGGAGTCACTTCAGCTTTGGCTAGTGTATCATCCGGTGCTGTAATTAAAGTTGCAGAAATATTCTGACGCTTATCATCACGTAACACTTCTAATTGAATTTTTTGGTTCGGCCCTACGCGGTTTAGGTAATTGAGTAATTCACCGGTACGTGAAATTGGGGTGCCATTGAATTTTAAAATTACATCACCCGCTTTAAAACCGGCTTTGGCAGCAGGTGAATTTGGCGCCACTTGCGTAATCAATGAACCTTCAGGTTTTGACAAATTATAAGATTCCGCCAAATTGCGATCGACATCTTGCAACATCACCCCCAAATATGCACGCGTCACTTTACCGTTTTTCTTCAACTGATCTGCTACATCCATCGCAACATCAATCGGAATAGAGAATGACAAGCCCATATACCCCCCCGTACCACTAAAAATACGAGAGTTCACACCAACTACCTCACCCGACTGATTAAAAAGCGGACCACCTGAGTTACCTGGGTTTAAAGCCACATCGGTCTGAATAAACGGAACTGAAGTTTCCCCCATCATGTTACGCATTTTTGCACTAACAATACCCGCCGATGCCGAATAATCAAAACCAAACGGAGAACCAATCGCAAGTACAGGCTCACCCACACGCAAGCGATCAACATTGCCTGTGCGAAGTTCAGGGAAATTATTACCATTTACTTTTAATAATGCAACGTCGGTACGCTCATCGCTCCCAACGACCGTTGCATCAATCTCACGACGGTCATTCAACACAATCGTAACTTTAGACGCATCCTCAACCACATGATGATTTGTCAATAAATAACCATCTTTACTGATAAAGAATGCACTACCGTAACCTGTTTTTTCTTGTGGTGCTTTTTGTTGTGGAATAATGACCTGATTACCAAAGAAGCGGCGTAAAATTTCAGGAACCTGCTGTTGTAATAGTTCTTCTTGGCTTAACTTTTTAACAACATTTACACTCACAACCGCAGGGCTTACCTGCTCGACTAAATTCGAAAAATCCACAGGGCCAGCAGCTTGTGTCTGTGCTGTTGCAACCGTAAATACTGCTGCATACAATCCTTTTTGTAAGTACGATTTGTTCATTTTTAGCATTCACCCAATTGTGCTTATCATTTGAAATATGTTTGTTTTTATCACAAAGCAAGTCTTTGCTTCGTAATAAAATGTTGGATCAATTCTTAAGAATATTATCTTAATTATTCCTTAAATATTACACATCTATGAATATTTTTCATTATTCTTAAACATTCATGCCCTTGCCTTTTTGATCAAAAAACGTTGTGATGATCGGATATTTTTAAAATTAGCTGATGGACATGTCTAATTTAAACACTACACATCATTTTGATGTGATTATTGTGGGAAGCGGTGGTGCAGGCCTGAGTTTGGCACTTTCACTGCCAGATCATTTCAATATTGCAGTACTCGCAAAATCGACCCTGACCGATGCCAGTACCTATTTTGCCCAAGGCGGCGTAGCGGCAGTACTCGATAAAACTGATTCGATTGAACAACATATTGATGACACGATGATTGCAGGTGCGCATCTATGTGAATTCGATGCAGTTAAACAAACGGTCAAAGGTGGAAAACCTTCAGTAGATTTTTTACTTAATCAAGGTGTGCAATTTACCTTAGATGAACAAGCACAATTACACCTTACTCGTGAAGGCGGTCACTCTCAGCGACGCATTATTCATGCAGCAGATGCCACAGGTCGTGCTATTTCCACAACATTGGTTGAACGTGCACAAGAAAAAGCCAATATCCATATTTTTGAAAATTTTATTGCGATCGATTTAATCACCAGTCAAAAGCTGAATCCACACGCTGAAAATCGTGCCCTTGGCCTGTATGCACTGGATGAAAGTAATGAAAAAGTACATACCTTCCTAGCACCATTTACAGCACTTGCTTGTGGTGGAGCCATGAAAGCATATTTATATACATCCAACCCCGATATTGCGACTGGTGACGGTATTGCCATGGCCTATAGAGCAGGTTGCCGTGTTGCCAATATGGAGTTCAACCAGTTCCATCCAACCTGTTTATATCACCCGCAAGCACGCTCTTTCTTAATTACAGAAGCCATGCGCGGTGAAGGTGCATATTTACGTCTACCAGATGGTGAGCGCTTTATGCTACGTTTTGATGAACGTGCTGAACTTGCCCCACGGGATATTGTGGCGCGTGCGATTGACTATGAAATTAAACGTCTTGGTATTCGCCATGTATGGCTAGACATTACCCATCAACCCGCGGAATTTATTACAGAACACTTTCCAACACTGTATGCACGCTTACTCGAATTAGGTATCGATATTACCAAAGAGATGATTCCTGTAGTTCCTGCAGCACATTACACTTGTGGCGGTGTCGTTGTCGACGAGAACAGTCAAACTGACATTTCAGGTTTGTATGCGATTGGCGAAACGTCCTATACCGGACTTCATGGTGCCAATCGAATGGCCAGTAACTCTTTACTTGAATGCTTTGTTTATGGCATGAGCGCAGCAAAACATATTCAGGAAAATTTTAAAGCAGATCAACCAATATCTACAATACCGGCATGGGATGATTCACAAGTAACCAATCCAGATGAAGATGTGGTGATTTTGCAAAACTGGGATGAATTACGCCAAACCATGTGGAATTACGTCGGTATTGTTCGTACTACAAAGCGCCTCCAACGTGCCCTACACCGCATTGAAATGCTTAAGCGTGAAATCACCGAGTACTATCAAGATTATCAAGTCAGCAAAAACTTAATTGAATTACGCAATTTAGTCTTGGTATCAGAAATGATTGTTCGCTGTGCCATGGAACGTAAAGAATCACGTGGCTTACATTTTACTTTGGATTATCCAGAACAAGCAGATGAACTGCGTAAAACAGTGTTAACACCACCTGATTTCACGGTTGATTGCCCTGTAGTAAATACTGAGTTAGTCTCTTAAAACTTTTAAATCAAAAAAGAAGCCGCACATTATGTCGGCTTTTTTTGATTTTACTATCCATAAATATGTAGCGCAGCTTTGAAAGTTTCTAAGTGCAGATTTACCAAATCATCCATCTTCTGATAGCCCCCAGCCAATACAAACATCAACGGTATATCTGCACGTTTAGCCAAGTTAAAGACCATTTCTTCGCGTTTTTGTATCAAAGCGGTGCTAAACCATGATGAACCAAAAGGGTCAGCTTGATGACAATCCATCCCTGCTTGATAAATAATTAAATCTGCACCCCATGCTTTAGCTTGCTGTATTCCTTCATGTATAGCCAAAGTATATTGTGCGAAATTTCCACGATCTTTATGCACATGCCGTGTTAAAGAACGTTCATAAGTAGGACAACCAAAATGTAGCCCATAAATACTAAAATTAAAAAGGTTCTCTAACCGTCTTGTAAACTCAGCTGTGCCATTCCCCCCATGTTGATCGCAATCGAGTACAAAGATTTTTTTATTCGGATTCTGCTGTGCCACCAAAGCCAAACCATTGAATGTGCAAAATGATCCGCCATATTCATACACTGCATGATGAAAACCCTGTGCAACATTTGCTGCAATGCCTTTTTGCAAAGCCATTTCTGCTGCCATCAACTGCCCTGCATTGATTCTCAGCACTGCATCGCGAAGCTGAATATTCCAAGGCTTAAAACCTGAAAAAGTCGCAAGCTTAGTGGGCTGCCCTGTCATAAAAGCGTCCACATAAACAGGATCATGCACTTGGCTTAAAATTTCAGCGTCAATACACTCAGGTTCGTGTATTCGGATGTTCTGCCATTGTTCTAAATATGTTCCAACTGCTAATAATTTTTCCATACTATTGGTATGGGTATGAGCAAAATATTTTGGCGAAAAGCATACATCTAACATGATGGAAATACTCAAAGTTGCGCTATCGCCACATCTATTAATTGCTGAAGCTCAGTCGTACCTGGACTATACAGACCATTATCCACTTGCTGCTGAAAATGCGTGCTGAATGCACGTTTTCGATTTTGTGGCGACACGGCCAAAGTCGTTAAGCGTAAAAACCACCAACCAGAAATGGCCTGATAAGGAATCACAAAACCTTTAAACTCACGATTTTGTCGTTTTTCAACTAATTGTTCAGCATCATAACTCACGGAAAAAAGTGAACCCGCTGGAATACGAACACCATTCATGAGTACAGGTTTCAAACTGATACAAGAATGGTTATCGCCCATATTTAATTTTTCCATAAATATGGGCTGACCGTGTTCATCTATAAAAATATTAATTTCACCGTTACGTAATACACGTCGATGTGCGATTTTAAAAAAGAAATTTTCAGCCATTGGACATGAGCCAACTTTTGGCTTATCAACCAGTGCTTGCACTTCAACAATTTGGTTTTCAATCGGGGATTTTGGCAAAATCACATCTTCAATCAAGGCACAAATAAGCTGACTTTCTTCTAAATTTGCATGTTGCTGGATTTGACGCAAACTTTTTTGGAGACGTAATTCTTTCTCTAAAACATCGCAAAATTCTGTAGCTTGTTCAGATTGATTCAATTGCTGAATATTTTGATTCAAATCCAGATTACGCCAACTTGACAAATCTACATGATATGCACGACTTTGATCTAAAATTTTGCGTAAACCGTGCGTGTCATATTGATCAAAAAGTTTAAGATCTTGAAATTCATGTGATACGCGCGGCACATTAATATATTCAGCTAACACACGTGTGGCTTGGGTATAGCCACAGCCACGTCGTTCAGTTTGATGTGAGTAATGCTCATTCAACATTTCTGTCAATTTTTCTGACAAAGGATATGCATGATCCTGAAAGAGCCGAACAACTTCATGTGCAGTAGCAGTCATGTATTTAACCAATCAAGTCTGTGATTCAATTATAGATTTAAAACAACACTTATGAGTTGATTGATTTCTACTAAGCTTTTGAAATTATGCAAATAAAAATACACTACGCAGAAAATTCACCAACCAATGCACAATTTATTTAGACAGACTGCTGCATTTTAATCCAATCTAATGGATCAACTGCATATTTTCAGTTCAATATCGCTGCGGAGGAATCGAATAGCTACCGGTAATATGAGCCACAGGCTCTTCAACACCCTCTGAATAAACCAATACCTCACCATAAATGATGCTTTTACCGACCTTAAGTAATCGACATTCTCCCCGCAAGTCTTTATTCGCCTCAGGCTTTCTTAAAAAGTTAATATTCATACTTGTGGTGACTGCAAGTCCGACAATTCCAATCTCTGCAAGTATTGCCACATACAATGCAAAGTCCGCCAAAGTCATCATAGTCGGGCCTGAAACAGTATTGCCAGGCCGCAAATCTTTTTCAGTCACATGCCAAATTAAAGTGGCAGCCTTTTCACCAACTTCTACGATAGTGCAATGCTTTAAACTTGGTGCAAATTCAGTTTCAAGGAAATTAATAATCTCCTGTTTTGTAGCATGCATAAAAAATCATCCATAACTTTTGCTATGAATGATTTTTAAATCAAATGCCTAACAAATACTATGGCATTTTAGATCTGCTGTAGATGCGATAATGCCTGTTGGAAAACATGCTCAGGTGTTTGGGTTGCGTCAAGGCGTTTCATTCGTTCAGGGTGCGTTTGATGAATCTCCGCAAAACCTGATCTTACTTTCTCAAAGAAAGTTGCTTTCTCTTGTTCAAAACGGTCTAAAGCACCACGCTCTCTTGCTCTTAACATTCCTGTTTCTATCGGTGCATCAAGCCAAAAAGTAATATCGGGTATACGCGCAACAAAACTTGCATTTAAGACGTTGAGTTTGTCACGATCTAAGCCACGTCCTGCACATTGATAAGCAAAACTCGAATCGGCAAAACGATCACATAAAACGATTTTACTTTCTGCCAATGCAGGTAAAATCACGCGCGCCAAATGCTGCGCACGTGCAGCATACATAAGCAACAATTCGGTATCATCACTCATTGCTTCATCATGATTGACGGCTAAAAGTAATGCACGAATTTGTTCAGCCATAGGTGTACCACCCGGCTCACGTGTAAGTACGACATTTTTACCCAAATTTTGGAAATGATCATGTAATTTACGAATGAGTGTAGTTTTACCCACACCTTCCGTGCCTTCAAAGCTAATAAACATGCTCACTCCTTAGTTTTTCGCACGAATTACAGATAAATATTCTTGTACCGCGCGGTTATGGTCTTGCAAATTACTGCTAAATTTATGGCCGCCATTTCCTGTTGCAACAAAATATACATTGTTAGATGAATCAGGATGCATTGCAGCTTCAATGGCTTTTTGACTCGGCAAAGCAATCGGTGTTGGTGGTAAACCATTAATCGTGTAAGTGTTATAGGCTGTTGGTGTACGTAAGTCCTGACGCGTTATATTACCGTTGTACTTATCGCCCATACCATAAATCACAGTTGGATCTGTTTGCAAACGCATCCCTTGTTTGAGACGACGCACAAATACACCAGACACTTGTTCAAGCTCACTATCAATACTGGTTTCTTTTTCAATAATCGACGCCATGATCAAGGCTTCATATTTATCTTTATACGGTAAATCATTAGCACGATTTGCCCAGGCTTGATCAAGCGATTTCATTTGACGTTGGTACAAATCTTTTAAAATTTTACGATCAGACTCACCTTTGGCAAAGAAATAAGTATTCGGAGCAAATAAACCCTCTGGGTGTGAATATGGAATACCCAGTTCCTGCAAAATCTTTGAATAAGGCAGATTGCTAATGTCATGCGTTACCAATGGATCACTTTTCAATGCATCAATCAGTTGCTTAAAGGTCGTCCCTTCAATCACTAAAATACGATTCATTTGTGCATTTTCAGAGTTCGAAATCAACTCCATCACTTCACGCACACTCATACCTTCATTAATTTCATACACACCTGCTTTTAAGGTGTCATTAATCATGATTTTTTGATACAGCTTTAAAATGATCGGGAAACTTACCTGTTTGTCTTTTGCAAGACGGTCGATAAAACCTGAATAAGTGTCACCTGCTCCAATGGCTAACATCTGTTTTTTACCTTCAACAGGATATGCTTTAAACAGACTTGACCACAGTAGCATGGCAAGCAAAAGCATAATGCCAGCCAAAACAACAGAGATAGCTTTCAAAGGAAAACCTGTCTTCACAGGCTTTTTCTTATTGGATTTTTTCGAGGCAGCGGACATATTAATGTATCTGATTTAATTGAAGCGTCTGGAAAAGTTCAATACAAGTTTGAACATCTAATTCAACCCCATTCAGAGTTGATGCAATTTTCATTGGACTCAGTGCATTACAGAAGAATACGCTTTTAAAATCAGCAATTTCATCCATATAAATATAGCGCTGTGTACAATTTATACCATGTTGTTGCATACGTTTCAGAATTTCTGCCCGCATGACTCCATGCACACCATTATAACCAAGTTCAGGCGTGATCCATCCTTCATTTGTATGAATAAAACAATTGCTGCTCACACCTTCAACAACTGAACCCTGTACATCGGTCACCAATGCTTCTAACCAGCCCTTTTCATCTAGTTCGGCTTTGAGCATGACTTGTTCTAAACGGTTTAAAGACTTTAACCCGACCAAATTAGGCATTGTTAAACCGATCGCTTGTTGAAGTATGCCACTGTCAAAAATATCATAATCAAAATCATCTAGCTTTTTAGGATAATAAAACACCCATACATCAGCAGGATGATCTGGCAAGCTATAACCACGCTGCCCCTCACCACGACTCAGCACGATTTTAATTGTGCCATTGACCGTATCACTTTTGCGTAGCAATTTTAGTGTTTTTTCAATTAATTCCAAATTGGCATTTAGCTTTAAACGTTCATTACTCAGCTTTAAACGTGCTAAATGTAATGGCCACAGTTCAATCTGACCTTGACGAATACGTGCTGTAGTAAAGCAGCCGTCACCATAATGAAATGCTCGATCAAGCAAATCAATATGTTCAATTTGCTGTGTATTTTTAAAACACTGCATAGCGCGTTATCCCAATTCATTCTGCCTAGTTTAAAAAATTACGAAGACAAATGTATTTCTTTTTTGGTCATATTAAATTCTTTTTTTATTATTTTTTCTGCATAAAAACTACAGATATTCTTACTTCATTAAATAAAACATGTACAAAAATGAGGCACACATGAACATTGCAAAACTAAAAATTGGGGTATTGGCTGCGTTAATTTCGACAACAGCATTCAGCGTATCGGCCAAAGATTTCTTAAATGTCTCTTATGACCCTACACGTGAGTTGTACGATAACTTTAATAAAGACTTTGGTGCATATTGGAAAAAGACCACAGGACAAGACATTAACTATAAACAATCACATGGCGGCTCAGGTAAACAAGCACGTGCTGTCATTGATGGCTTAGATGCCGATGTAGTCACACTTGCACTTGCTGCCGATATTGATGAAATTGCAGCACGTGGCTTAGTGGCTAAAGACTGGCAGAAAAAATTCCCACAGAACTCGACACCTTATACCTCAACTATTGTCTTCCTTGTGCGTAAAGGCAATCCAAAGGCTATTAAAGATTGGGGCGACCTGATCAAGCCAGGTGTTGACATTATTACACCAAATCCGAAAACCTCTGGAGGTGCGCGTTGGAACTATTTAGCTGCATGGGCTTGGGCTAAACACCAACCTGCGGGTAACGATAGTAAAGCTCAGGAATTCGTTCGTCAGATTTATAAACAAACCAAAGTACTTGATTCAGGTGCTCGCGGTGCAACGACAACATTTGCTGAACGCGGCATTGGTGATGTATTACTGGCTTGGGAAAATGAAGCACATTTGGCTGTGCGCGAACAACCCGGTAAATTTGAAATCATTACACCATCTTTATCGATTTTAGCTGAGCCACCAGTGGCAATTGTTGAAAAGAATGTGAAAAAAGACGGTAATGAAAACTTAGCCAAGGCATATTTGAACTATCTATATTCACCTGCAGGTCAAACCATTGCCGCACAAAATTACTATCGTCCACGTAATGCAGCAGTTTTAGCGAAATATAAAAATGTATTTAAACCTTTAAAACTCGTCACGATTGATAAAGAGTTTGGTGGTTGGGGCAAAGTACAAAACAAACATTTTGAAAATGGCGGTATTTTCGATCAAATTGTAAAAACCAATAATTCAAAATAAGTTAAGCATTTCACTAAAGCATCGATCTTTTACATTAGGTCGGTGCTTTTTTACACCCACACTCTTTATTATCTTTTTTATTCATATTAAATTCGTTTTTAATTATTTTTTATGCATAAAGATTGGCGCTATTCTTCACCCATGTTACAGATAAAGTAAAAATTATTGAGGTTCACATGAGTATTTCCGCAAAGTTAAAATTGGGTGTTCTTGCTGCAGTCATTTCGACGGTTTCTTTTGGCGCAGCAGCAAAAGATTTTTTAAACGTATCTTATGACCCGACGCGTGAATTGTACGAGAGTGTGAATAAAGACTTCAGTAAATATTGGGAAAGCCGTACAGGTCAAAAAATTAATTTCAAACAATCACACGGTGGTTCAGGTAAACAAGCACGTGCTGTGTTAGATGGTTTGGATGCCGATGTTGTGACGCTTGCCTTAGCTGCTGACATTGATGTTTTAACTGAAAAAACCAAACTTCTCCCAGCAGATTGGCAAAAGAAACTACCACACAACTCAACTCCTTATACATCAACGATTGTTTTCCTTGTCCGTAAAGGCAACCCAAAAGCGATTAAGGACTGGGGCGATCTTGTGAAACCGGGTGTGGGCATTATTACCCCAAACCCAAAAACCTCCGGCGGTGCACGTTGGAACTATTTAGCTGCATGGGCTTGGGCTAAACACCAAGCAGGCGGTAGTGATGCAACAGCACAAGAATTTGTTCGTAAAATTTATAAAAATACCAAAGTCCTTGATTCAGGTGCACGTGGTTCAACGACAACATTTGCTGAACGAGGTATCGGTGATGTTTTATTGGCTTGGGAAAATGAAGCGCATCTAGCTATTCGTGAACAACCAGGTAAATTTGAAATTGTGACTCCATCACTTTCAATTTTAGCTGAACCGCCTGTTGCGATTGTTGAAAAAAATGCCGAGAAAAAAGGCAACTTAAATTTAGCCAAAGGTTATTTAAACTTCCTTTATTCACCTCGTGGCCAACAAATTGCAGCTCAAAACTTCTATCGCCCACGTGATGCAAAAACATTGGCACAGTACAGTAAAGTTTTTCAGCCTTTAAAACTCGTTACGATAGATAAAGAGTTTGGTGGTTGGAAGAATGTACAAAAAGCACATTTCGAAAATGACGGTGTATTTGACCAAATCGTAAAAGCCAACAACGGTAAATAAACCCACCGCATTGACTGAATAAGGAGCATTGACATGACACATACAGTAATTGTCCCTGGTGTAGGCGGAAGCGAACATGCACATTGGCAATCATGGTTACAGCGTCAACTGATGTCATGCTCTCGTGTTCAACAAAAAGACTGGAATCACCCTGTACTTAAAGACTGGATCAAACAATTTTTAAAAACTGTTCGTCCACTGCAAGGTGATATTCAAATTGTGGCTCATAGCTTTGGCTGCTTAACCACAGTAGCTGCACTTGCGCTGCACCCTGAACTAAATCAAAAAATTAAAAATTTAGTTTTGGTTGCACCAGCAAACCCGGCTCGCTTTGGTGAAAATGGTTTCGCACGTAATAGTGCGACAGACTACAAAGCGTTCTTTCATCAGTTAAGTATTCGTGTACCCGCAACCATGTTGATCAGTGAAAATGATCCTTGGCTAGCATTTGACGATGCCAAGCAACTTGCTGACGCTTGGAAGTTATATCCGGTCAATATGGGTGCTGTTGGACATATTAATGTTGCATCGGGTTTTGGCCCATTCCCTGAAATTTACAATTACTTAATTTCAGAAAATTCTATGCAACATATCAATATAACTGATGATCACAAGTATTTATTTAAATTTGCTTTTTAAGCACTGCTAACTATGCTTGTCGCGAATTCATTTTTTAAATTTTTGCTGACCTCTACTGTCAGCCTTTCTCTTTTTGAGGAGTAATCATGTCGCAGCGATCCCGAGTGCTGCCAGGATTTGGTCTTTCTCTAGGCTTTACCCTAGCGTATTTGTCATTAATCGTTCTCATCCCACTTTCAGCGGTATTTATTAAATCGCTCGGTATTGGTTGGGATGGACTTTGGGACATTTTGAGCTCAGAGCGAATTTTGAAGTCTTTACAGTTAAGTTTTAGTGCCGCAATTATTGCTGCACTAGTCAATGTGGTATTTGGCTTATTACTGGCTTGGTGTTTAGTACGTTACAACTTTCCAGGTAAACGTATTGTCGATGCATTAGTAGACTTACCTTTTGCTTTACCCACAGCTGTTGCAGGTATTGCATTAACTTCACTATATGCACCTACAGGTTGGATCGGTCAATATCTTGAACCGATTGGTATTAAAGTTGCTTATACCCCTATTGGTATCACATTGGCACTCATCTTCATTGGTATCCCATTTGTCGTTCGTACCGTTCAACCCGTTCTAAGTGACTTGGAAACTGAACTTGAAGAGGCTGCATCTGCACTCGGTGCAAACCGTTTTCAGATTGTGACCAAAGTGATTTTGCCAATTTTATTCCCTGCTCTATTAACCGGTTTTGCCTTAGCATTTGCTCGTGGCGTGGGTGAATATGGTTCTGTAATCTTTATTGCTGGTAATCAGCCATTTAAGACTGAAATTGCGCCATTGATGATTATTTCTCGCCTAGAAGAATATGACTATGCAGGTGCAACCACCATCGCTGTTGTCATGCTAGTAATTTCATTTGCGATTTTGTTCTTGATTAACTTAGTACAAGCTTGGGCAAGTCGCCGCACAGGGAGAACTGCACGATGAATGTCAACAGTAATGCACTTGCGGAAAAATTACAGTCACGCGATGCGACCCGTGAACCTACGTGGGTGCGCTATACCTTAATTATCATTGCGCTGATTTTCTTTCTAAGCTGCCTCATCTTGCCATTAATTTTGGTTTTTGTTGAAGCATTTAAACAAGGTGTTGGCGTTTACCTACAAGCTTTAGTACATCCTGATACCTTGTCAGCGGTTAAACTCACCTTACTTACTGCAGTGATTGCCGTACCACTTAACGTAGTTTTTGGTGTAGCTGCCGCATGGACTGTGGCGAAATTTAATTTCCGTGGTAAATCGATTTTAACCACCATTATTGATATGCCATTCTCTGTTTCACCTGTTATTGCAGGTTTAATGTTGGTATTGATATTCGGTACGCAAGGCTGGCTTGGTGGCTGGTTAATGGATAACGACATCAAAATTTTGTATGCGGTTCCAGCAATTGTTCTAGCAACTGTGTTTATTACTGTGCCTTTTGTTGCACGAGAGCTCATTCCGTTGATGGAAGCACAGGGTACAGAAGAAGAAGAAGCTGCCATTGTACTTGGTGCGTCTGGTTGGCAAACTTTCTGGAAAGTGACCTTACCGAATATCAAATGGGGCTTAATCTACGGCGTGATTCTGTGTAATGCACGAGCAATGGGCGAGTTTGGTGCTGTATCTGTGGTTTCAGGCCATATCCGCGGCGAAACCAACACTTTACCGCTACACGTAGAAATCCTTTACAACGAATACACTTTTAGCGCTGCCTTTGCTGTGTCATCTCTACTGGCACTCCTTGCGATTGTGACCCTTATTTTAAAAACATGGGTTGAGATTCGTCAGGAAAAACAAGACAAGCGTAAAGAAGATTCACAAGTTTCTTAAGGAATGACCTCATGAGTATTCAAGTAAAAAATATTGAAAAACACTTTGGTGCATTCCATGCACTTAAAAATATCTCTTTAGACTTCCCAGATGGTCAATTGGTTGCCCTACTTGGTCCATCAGGCTGCGGTAAAACCACACTGCTTCGTATTATCGCTGGTCTAGAATCTGCTGACGGCGGTCAAGTCATTTTGGAAGGTGAAGATGCAACGCAAGTTCATGTCCGTGAACGTGAAGTTGGCTTTGTATTTCAGCATTATGCCTTGTTCCGCCACATGACTGTGTTTGACAACATCGCATTCGGTCTTCGTGTTCGCCCACGTGCAACGCGTCCAACTGAAGCTGACATTAAAAAGCGTGTAACTCGTTTGCTCGATCTTGTACAACTTGGTTTCTTGGCAGACCGTTATCCTGCACAGCTTTCAGGCGGTCAGCGTCAACGTATTGCGCTTGCTCGTGCATTAGCCGTTGAACCTCGCGTATTACTACTCGATGAACCATTTGGCGCGCTTGATGCCAAAGTTCGTAAAGAATTACGTCGTTGGTTACGTACCTTGCACGACGAACTACACATTACTTCAATTTTCGTTACACATGACCAAGAAGAAGCGCTTGAAGTTGCAGACCAAATCATTGTGATGAATAAAGGAAATGTAGAACAGATTGGTTCCCCGCGTGAAGTTTATGAAAAGCCTGCAACACCGTTTGTATTTGATTTCTTAGGTCAAGCAAACCGTTTTGAAGGTCAAAGTTCAAATGGCGTGATTCAAATTGGTGAAGACCGAGTGCGTTTACCACAACCTGAAAACGCGCCACAAGGTAATGTTATTGCGTTTGCTCGTCCTGATGAGTTACGTATACATGCACAACCGCAGGAAAATGCCATCCAAGCGACCTTTATCCGTGAATTATGGATCGCAGGTAAAGTGATTGCTGAGCTGAATGACCGTCAAGGGAACTTGATTGAAATTTCATTGACACCTGATGAAGCAAAAGCACATCAGTTCCGTCCAAATCAAACGGTATGGTTAAGTGCAACTGCATTGCACTTATTTGAAAATCAAGTCGCATAAAGACGAAAAGATGGGGCAATTACCGCCCCATCCTCTTTTAAGGTATAAAAGATTATGAATTTCCAACAATTAAGAATTATTCGAGAAACTGTACGTCAGAATTTTAATTTAACTGAAGCATCTGCTGCACTTTACACCTCGCAGTCTGGTGTAAGTAAACACATTAAAGACCTAGAAGATGAACTAGGCGTACAATTATTTATTCGTAAAGGTAAACGCCTACTTGGTTTAACTGAACCAGGCCAATCCTTACTCGGTATCGTTGAACGCATGTTGGTCGATGCAGACAATATCAAACGTCTAGCAGATGACTTTAACAAAGTCGATGAAGGTACACTGACCATTGCGACAACGCATACGCAAGCGCGATATGTCTTACCACCTATCGTGAATCAATTTAAAAAAGAATTTCCCAAAGTTCATCTGATTTTGCAACAAGCAAGTCCTGTTGAAATCACTGAAATGTTGCTTCAAGGTGAAGCCGATATTGGTATTGCAACAGAGTCTTTAACCACCGAAGATAACCTTGCAAGTGTGCCTTATTATAATTGGCAGCACAGTATCATTACACCACAAAATCATCCACTTACGCAAAAATCAAATATTACAATTGAAGATTTATCTAATTACCCAATCATCACCTATCACGGTGGTTTTACGGGTCGTTCAAAAATTGATAAAGCTTTTGAAGAGTCAGGCTTTGATGTTGATATCGTCATGTCAGCGCTTGATGCCGATGTCATTAAAACTTATGTCGAGCTCAACATGGGTGTTGGTATTGTCAATGATGTCGCTTATGACACCGAACGTGATTATCGACTTAAACAAATTCCAACCGACATCTTTGGTGTAAATACAACTTGGATTGCCGTACGCAAAGGTCATTTACTGCGTGGCTATGGTTATGAGTTTATTTCTCTGTGCTCACCCGATGCAGATATCAAAGCACTAAAAAGAGTCGCATATCCTGAAGATTAAGACTTTAAAACAATAGTGAGGGCGTACTGCCCTCTTTTTTATGAATTTTTTTGAATACCCATGACATTTACATGGCTTTTTTTAAATATTTGATTAAAATATAAACTGAAAATAATAAATTTAAAACTTTTGTGACAGCCAGGGCTTTATGAAAAATAAAATATTTTATTTTGCGGTGACGTTGGGTGTACCTTTTCAATTTGTTCAGGCAGCTGCGCTTGAACAAATGGATCAAAACATTTCAGCCTTCCTCGAGCCTAATAATTATGCAGAAATCAACCTTGCGATCTTTGATGCCAAAGTTGATGGCGAGGTACAATATAAAGAATATATCGCTGAATTAGGCATTCAAGAATTTTCTACCGGCAACCTCGTACAGCGTGAATACACAACAAAATTCGCATTAAAATTTCAACTACACGCTAAAATTTCGACGGGCTTAATTTACGAACAACCATTTAAAACTGATGTTAGTTACGTCTATAGCCCAAGCTTAGCCGATGGTTCCAGAATTGAAATCGAAGCTGCTGATATCAATTTTAGCACTCACAACTTTACTGGTCTCTTAGGCTACCAACCCACTAAAAATTGGAACTTTTATACTGGTTTAAGTGCTCAATCATTTAAAGGAAATTTAAAAGTCTCAGGACAACAATACGACGCCCTGAATGGCTATGATGTTCACTTTAAGAATGACAATGGTTTGGGATGGCTCGCTGGGCTCAGTTATCAATATCCTGAATATGCAATTAAAACCAGCTTAACCTACCGCTCTAAAATTACACACAAGAATAGAACCAGTGAATCCACATTGTATTCCAATGGTCCTATTACACTGAGCCCTGAATTTCACACAACATTTGAAACACCGCAATCGGTGAATTTAGAACTACAAACGGGACTAAGTTCCAAAAACATTGCCTATGGCAGTGTACGTTGGGTTAATTGGCAGGATTTTGTTATTCAGCCACCGCAACTCACAGCTGTACTTCATTATGCCTCGCTTGATCCGCGTTATGCTGAATTAGCAAAGCTTAAATTGATTGACTATAAAAAAGATCAGTGGTCGGGAAAAATTGGGTTTGCTCATCAATGGAACCCTTCTTTACTTACTGGATTAGAGTTCGTTTGGGATAATGGCACAGGAAACCCAGCATCAACATTAAATCCAAGTGATGGTTACCGTGGTATAGGTTTGGGCAATATGTTGAGGTTTAATGCTGATACATTCATTGCAAGTGGACTTTATTATTTGAAATTTTCTAAACCATCGATACCCACTAGTCCAAGTTCTTCTCACATCTCTGGTTTATCAAGTGTAGATGATAATGATGCGTTTGTTTACGGCTTGAAAATTGGCCATCATTTTTGATGTTGAAAAATAGAAAATGTAACAAAAAAACGAGCCGAAGCTCGTTTTTTTTGTTAGATGTGTTTTATGAAAACTTACCAGTGATAGCTTACACCAACTTTACCCACTGGAAGCCATTCGTATTTATCATCTTGTTCAACTTTACGTTCATGATCAGCAAGGATTAATGGATCATCACCAACACCTGTTAAGTTGGCTGTTGGGTTACCTGTATAATATGCACCTACTTCACCAAAAACGCCCCAGTTTTTATTCAGCTTTGGAGCAAAACCTAAACCAACGTACGGTGCAATATCGTTATCGTAAGAAACTGTACCATTTACACGTGTAAAGCTCGTATCTTGACCACCAATTTCAATTGGTGTATCACCTCTACGACGTTTGTCAAGTGTATACTCAGTATCTACATAACCTACACCCGCAGCTACATATAAACCTTGTGCCCATGGATTTGCACTCGCACCCCAAGGACGAATTTCAGCATTTAAGTAAGCGAGTTTATTGTCCATATCCATGTCGTATTTCACGCCATCAACAGACAAATCATCAGACCAAGAAATGTCACCACCGTTATAACCTAATGCAAGGCCAACGTAAGGATTAGCAGTCCAAAGTAATGCACCACCATAGCCAGTCGTACCTACTTCTAAACGAGCACCTGTCGGAATTAATTGATTTTGGTCAAATGCATAGCCATCGTGAACAACTGATGTGTCAGCCATTACTGAACCAGCAGAAGCTGCAAGTACTGCTGCAATAGTCAATAAACCTAATGATTTCATGTGTTTCTCCTCAAAATAAACTGTTTTTCAGATTTCGTTCAATCTTGTTATATGGCACATCTTAAATGAATGGTCGCTCAACTTTTATGCAGAATTACTGACTTTTTGTTAACTTTTGATACAATTTGAATTTAATGTTGATTAATAATAGTTTTTTTATTTCTGCATGCCATAATTTTAAGAGACTTCGAAATTTTGGCTGTATATTTTGTGTATTTTTTCTACAATTCAATTTACATTGATAAGTACATCACCTTTGTTTTTTAGTATTTCGTCTGTGTTTAATTATTAATTCCGATCTTTAGCTGTTTTTTCATCTATTTTTGACACGTTTTAGTGTAAAATCTTGGAAAATTTTTTTCTGGATGGAAGAACATGTCTCAGCTTTCGACAATCATTGAACAAGCGTTTGAAGACCGTGCGAATTTCACAGCAGCGGACTGCTCAGCTGAAATCCGTCAAGCCGTTGAAGAAGTTATTGCCGGCCTTGATAATGGTTCATTACGTGTTGCTGAAAAAATTGATGGTGAATGGGTTGTTCACCAATGGATTAAGAAAGCCGTATTGTTATCATTCAAATTAAATGACAACAAACCAATGGAAGCTTGTGATCTACGCTTCTATGACAAAGTTGATACTAAGTTTTCTGATTGGACTGAAGAACAATTTAAAGCTGCTGGTGTACGTGTAGTTCCACCTGCTGTTGCGCGTAAAGGTTCATTCCAAGCGAAAAACGTTGTATTGATGCCTTCTTATGTAAACATCGGTGCGTATGTTGACGAAGGTACTATGGTTGATACATGGGCAACCGTTGGTTCATGTGCACAAATTGGTAAAAACGTTCACTTATCTGGTGGTGTTGGTATTGGTGGTGTTCTTGAACCACTTCAAGCGAACCCAACAATTATTGAAGATAACTGCTTCATCGGTGCACGTTCTGAAATCGTTGAAGGTGTAATCGTAGAAGAAGGTTCTGTAATTTCTATGGGCGTATTCATTGGTCAATCTACTAAGATTTATGACCGTGAAACTGGCGAGATTCATTACGGTCGTGTACCTGCTGGTTCTGTAGTTGTCTCTGGTAGCCTTCCATCTAAATGCGGTAAATACAGCTTATATGCAGCAGTAATCGTGAAAAAAGTTGACGCGAAAACTCGTGCGAAAACAAGCTTGAACGATTTGTTACGCGAAGACTAAGTCTTAATTTATCCGGAGCATTTATGTTCCTAGGAGCTTTAAACGCTCCTCGTCTCTACGATTAGAAATGATCGTAGAGATTTTTTGTTTTTTTATATCTGGTTAATTTTGCTATGAGTACCCTTCGATCTTCCACTATTCCTGTTTCTGATCCGTCTGCGGGTTTACGTATCACGGAGATTTTCTATTCATTGCAAGGTGAAGCCAATACTGCGGGCTTACCAACAGTCTTTATCCGTTTAACCGGTTGCCCATTACGTTGCACCTATTGCGATACCACCTATTCGTTTGAAGGCGGTGAACGCCAATCATTAGAAGAAATTATTCAAACCACGTTAGATTTTAAAACGCCTTATATTTGCGTGACGGGTGGTGAGCCGCTTGCTCAACCGAACGCATTACCATTAATGACGCGTCTTGCCGATTTAGGCTGCGAAGTCTCATTAGAAACCAGCGGTGCTTTAGATGTCTCTAAAGTTGATCCGCGTGTTTCTAAAGTTATGGATTTAAAAACCCCAACTTCGGGTGAAGTTGCACGAAATTTGCTTAGCAACTTCGATCATCTAACTCAACACGACCAAATCAAATTTGTGATTTGTAACCGTGAAGACTATGAATGGTCAAAACAGCAAGTTGAACAATATAAACTCAACGAAAAAGTGAGCACCATTTGGTTCTCCCCTGCATTCGCAGTAGAAAAAGGTGCGGTTCGTTTACCTCAACTTGCACGTGATTTAGCACAATGGATTTTAGAAGACCATCTCCCTGTTCGCTTTCAATTGCAGTTACATAAATTGCTTTGGAACGATGAAACTGGTCGTTAAGTTTTAAAAAATTTGGAGTAATGCATATGCGCCCTCGTGCCATAGTTTTATTGTCTGGCGGTTTAGACTCAACTACATGTTTAGCTTGGGCTCAAGCACGCTATGAGTGTATCGCATTGAGCTTTATGTATGGTCAACGTTCAACGACTGAACTTGATGCTGCTCGTGTATTAACTCAGCAAGCTGGTGTAGAACATCGTGTCATTAATATTGATTTGGGTAACTTAGGTGGTTCTGCGTTAACAGACCATAGCATTGAAGTACCAGATCATGAACAAACCGGTATTCCTGTAACTTATGTACCAGCACGTAACACCATTTTCCTTTCGTATGCACTTGCTGCTGCCGAGGTTTTTGGTGCAGAAGCGATTGTTATCGGCATTAATGCGGTTGATTACTCAGGCTATCCAGACTGTCGCCCTGAATTTATTGACGCATTTGCCAACATGGCTCGTCTTGCAACAAAGGTCGGTATTGAAGGAAAACCACTTAAATTTGAAACACCTCTGTTACATTTATCCAAAGCAAATATCATTCGCTTAGGCATAGAACATGGCGTAGACTACAGTCAAACGGTGTCTTGCTATCAAGCAGATGACCAAGGTCGTGCTTGCGGTAAATGCGATAGCTGCCGTCTGCGTAAACAAGGTTTTGCGGATGCAGGTGTTGAAGATCCGACACGTTACATACCGAAATAACAAGGTAGGGTTTATGAAAAATTTAAAATCAAACATTATTCTTTCTGCTGCTATCTCTGCAGCTGCATTGTTTGCTTCAGTTGCTCACGCTGACAACGACAAGCTTCAACAAGCATATAAGAGCACTAACGTTAAATCTTCGTTAATTAATGTTTGTAAAGAAGAAACTGGCAAAGGTAAAAAACTAACTGCTGCTGAAGTTAGTAAATACTGTACTTGTGCTGTTGAGGCAGATGGTCGTTTAACCAATGCTCAAAAATGGGAAATCCAAAGCACAATCAACCAGAAGAAAAGCCCTGCAACACTTGCTTTTGTTCAAAAACAAAATAAAGATTTACAAGCATGCTTCGGTCCTCAGTTAACTGGTAAATTAAAAACCTTAACTGAAGAAGCAATGAAATCTGCGCAAGCAAAAAAATAAGTTAGAAAACAAGAAAAGCCTGCAATTGCAGGCTTTTTTTACGGCTTTAACTTCATGACAAATTCTGTATGATGAATGACATCAAAACACGATAATTGCTGCCTTTAGGGCGGAATCAAAGTAAGGAACTTACATGTCTGCTTTAACTCTACCTAATCAAGTTTTTCCAACAACGACTGGTGAAATTAACCTTGCTGAACTTCATACGGAATGGTTAATTGTGTATTTCTATCCAAAAGACTCAACACCAGGTTGCACCACACAAGCTGTTGGATTTTCATGTTTAAAAGATCAGTTTGACACTTTGAACACCACTATATTTGGTGTTTCTCGAGATTCTGTAAAAGCTCATCAGAACTTCACAGAAAAACAAAATTTAAGCATTAATTTAATCAGTGATAAAGAAGAAACCCTTTGTCATCACTTTGACGTAATTAAAGAAAAAAATATGTATGGTAAAAAAGTGATGGGCATTGAACGTTCAACGTTCATTTTCCATAACGGTGAATTGATCAAAGAATATCGCAAAGTCAAAGCGGCTGGCCATGCAGAACAAGTACTTGAAGATTTAAAAAGCATACAAGCTTAAGATCTAAGGTGTCACTTCCTGAAATAGATTTTAAAAAAGGCCCGAATTTATCGGGCTTTTTATTACTTGTTGAAAAGCTAAATACAGCACACTAAATTATTAAAAACTCACACTACACAACAAAGAAATTGCAATTCCCCACATCATTAAGGCAATGATACCATCCAATATTTGCCATGAACGTGGATGTTGAAATATTGGCAATAAATATCGTGACCCATACCCCAAAGCAAAAAAGAACACGAATGATGCACTCATTGCACCAAAAGCAAAGGCCATAGAATGTGTTTGATATTGAGTCGAAACCGAACCAATTAACACGATTGTATCCAGATATACATGTGGATTGAGCCAAGTAAAAGCCAAACAAATCAGTACAATCTGTCCTAGATGCGCTTCAGACTGCCCTGCTGGATTCAAGGCCTGACCACCTTGTCGCATATGTTGAAAATGCTGCCAACCATAAAACATTAAAAATGCTGCGCCTGCATATTTCGCCCATGTAAGTAAATCAGGATAAGATCGAATCAAACCCGAAAAGCCCAGCACACCTAAAGCAATTAATATGGCATCTGACAATGTACAAATCAGGCATATCCACAAAATATGTTGGCATTTTAATCCTTGCTTTAAAACAAAAGCATTTTGTGGCCCAATTGCAACGCATAGGCTTAAACCCAGTGCAAGACCATGAAAATAAGTAGAAAACATGATTATTTACAGACATATTAGATTTTATTTGATTATCTAACTTTAAAAATTAAATTGATTATTTCTAAATTAATATCACTCAAACTAAAATAAACTTAGCTGTGAAAATGTTTTGATTTAATTGTAGCGGAGTGTAAATATGCTTAATAGTAAACAGTGTGAAGCTTTTCTTGCTGTTGCTGAAACAGGTAGTTTTGATTTCGCTGCGGAGCGCCTGTGCTTAACGGCTTCCGCAATCACTTTACGTGTACAGCAGCTCGAAAAACAACTTGGTCATTTACTGATCGTGAGAGAACGGCCTTGTCGCGTCACTTCTTCAGGTGAAGCCTTATTGCATTATTTACAACATAGCCGCTTGCTCGAGCAGCAATTGGTACAACAGCTTACAGGTAAATCTGCTGCTAACGGATTCTATCAAGTCAATATTGCAACCAATGATGATTCACTCGCAACTTGGTTACTCAGCACACTACAGCATGTCCTCATTGAAGAAAAAATTGCATTGCATTTAAAGGTCGATGATCAAAGTCAAACTCATCATCTACTGGAGGCTGGCTTAGTCAATGCATGCATCTCGACTGAACAGTATGCGATGAAAGGCTGCCAAGCTGTGCGAATTGGTTCGATGACTTACAGAATGGTTGCGACACCCAACTTTATTAATAGATGGTTTCAACAAGGCATTCATCGCGAAAGCCTAAGACATGCTCCTGCGGTTATTTATAATGCCAAAGATCATCTCCATACAGATTTAATTCAAAAACAATTTGGTCTCAGTCCACAGTGCTATCCACATCATTTCATCCCATCATCAAATGCATTTGTAGAAACAATTTTGCTTGGTTTAGGCTTTGGTATGCTGCCAGATTATCAAATTGGCAATCGACTGAAATATGGTGAATTAATCGAAATTTTGCCCGAGTTTAAGCATGAACTAGAGCTTTATTGGCATCATTGGAATCAACAATCGCTACAACTACAAAAAATCACCGAAGTCTTGGTTCGAAGTGCACATTTAAAAATGCAGAAAAGTGAGCATACACACCTTACAGCCTAGGTTAGTATTTATTGAGCTGGTTTCCATTGCCCTTTGAGTTGAATTGTGACCTGCTCACCTACACCACCCAATGCTTTACGCATGCCAAAATCGCTACGGTTGATGGTTGTTGTCGCACGTACATCCAGTAATTTTGCATTGTTCGCTGTAGGCGTTAAGGTCGTATCAAATATCACAGGCTTAGTCACACCACGTAATGTGAGGTTGCCATAGATCTGATATTTTGCATAAGCAATAGGTTTGATCGATGTACTTTTAAATGTGACCTGCTTGAATTCGGCTGCATCAAAAAACTCACTGCCTAAAATCAACCCTTTTAGGCTCGGCTTACTCAAACTTAAACTATCGACATCCAAGACCAAAGTTGCCAATCCACGTTGCGGCAATTCAGGATCAAAAACAAGTTGCGATTGAACTTGGTTAAAACGCCCCTCCACTATAGACAAACCTACTGACTTAATGCCAAAACTAATTTGGCTACTTGGCGTCAGTGTCCAGTTTGTCGCATAAAGTTGCGAACACATGGCTAAGCATAAGAATGCTGTAAAATATTTGGTTAATCGCTTTGCCGAGTTTTCCATGCGCTGCCACATCATCTACTCCTATTATAAGTCTTCTTTTTTTAGATCACCTCGTTGCGTAATGAGGGACATAAGCATAGTAACGGCTTTTAAATCAGGTTCGTTTTATCCTGAGTCAAAAATTTGTGTTGAAGTTGTTTATAAATGTCGGTGCGTTGAAAGGTTTGTAAAAACGCGATTGTCCCACCAGGAAATGCATCAGGTAAAATCTCACCACGGTAAAAAGCTTCTCTTAAAGGTGTCGCTGATATCGCACCTGCTAAACTTTCTAATTCGACCATCGGCCATTCAGGGAAGAGATTTAAATAATAAGAAGACTCATCTTTAAAATGTCCAATAAGTCCAACTTTAGCGCCCTCTTCCACGACATCTGCAACAAGAGTTTTGACTAATTTTTGCCATTTCTCACTGTTATAGACATCAATAACATGGACAAACTTAATTCGCTTTTGATCTTGTTCTGAGAAATTCGACAAGATCATTTCTTCACGTTCAGTTGCAAGAAAAGGATTCTTTAAATTTCTTTCATTCTGAGCAGATCCTAATGCCAATAACACATTTTGACTTTGCTCTAACGCAATTTTAATGGTTTCTAAATGTGCAAAATGAAAGGGCTGAAAGCGCCCAATGAAAACCAAATAATCAAATGAATATTTCATAACAAATCAAACTTTTTATGAACTGAGCAGTTGTGCCGCCAAGTGAAATATGCGACATAATGTCGGGCATAAAATCAAAATGAAACTATTAAGCAAGGATAGTACGATGACACTGAGCTGTATTCAACAACCCCATGAACATTTGAATGCGAATTTGGACAATGGCGTACTGACCTTAGCCATCAACCGACCTCAGGCGAAGAACGCGCTGTATACAGAATTATATCTGTGGATTGCAAAAGCATTAGATGAAGCTGATCAGGATACTTCAGTGCGTGTAGTTGTACTCCGTGGTCAAGATGCTGACTTCAGTGCGGGCAATGACATGCAAGATTTTATGAAATCTGCTGCTCAAAAAGGACAAGCTCCAGCTTCTGAAGGCGCACCGTTTATTTTATTAAAATCCGCTGCTCAATTTTCTAAGCCGCTGATTGCTGCGGTTCGCGGTGTTGCCATTGGGATTGGTGTTACGATTCTGCTTCATTGCGATCTAGTCTACAGCGACAATACTGCCCTATTCCAAATTCCGTTTGTGAGCCTTGGTCTATCGCCTGAAGGTGCATCGAGCAAGCTATTGGTTCAACAAGCCGGCTACCATAAAGCGGCGGAATTACTGTTAACTGCTCAGAAGTTTGATAGTGCGACAGCGCTTTCAGCAAATTTGGTCAATAGCATTGAAGAAGATGCTTATGCGACAGCTGCGAAAAAAGCAGCACAGTTATCTGCACTTCCACTAGCATCTTTGGTTCAATCAAAAGCATTAATGAAACATAATGTAGATGAAATCGTGGCATGGATTGACCATGAAGCTGAAATTTTCATGGATCGAGTAGGCTCTCCAGAAATGATGGAAGCTGTTGCAGCCTTTATGCAAAAACGTAAACCTGACTTCTCTCAGTTCAATTAATTTGTAATGGAACTAAAAAACCACTCATATTTGGGTGGTTTTTTTCATCTCAGCCCCAATCTATTTTCTAAATTAAAAAACTGGATGTTTCCACATGACTGCAGCATCACAAACTGACAATAAACCTGAAAAGAAACGCTACTACGAGCCTGCGCCTGAAGGCATCGATATCGAGAATTTTAAAAAAGTTGTACAAAGCCGTCGTTCTGTACGTAAGTTTACCGACAAGGCCATTCCAAACGACATTTTAGATGAATGCTTAGACCTCGCCTTGCTTGCACCCAATTCATCCAATTTACAACCGTGGACATTCTACGTCGTTCAAAACCCTACAAAGAAAAAACAATTAGTGAAAGCTTGCTTAGGGCAACTAGCTGCAAAAACAGCAGCGGAATTGATTGTTTGTGTCGCACGTACTGACCGTGTTGATGAAATGGCAAAACGTAATATTTCTGAATTTCCATTTCCTGAAGCCCCTGCCGCTGTTCTAAAATATTACAAGTTCATTCCCTATAACTATAAAACCGGTTACTTCAACTCACTAGGTAACTTTAAGAAAGTAGCTTTCAAAGTTGCACGCACACTCGATAAACAATTACCTGTGACTGCCTTTAATGAAGCCGATGCGAAATTATGGGCAAGTAAAACCACAGCGTTAGCATGCGAAAACTTAGTTTTAGCTTTACGTGCCTATGGTTTTGATAGCTGTATGATGGAAGGTTTTGATGAGCCAATGGTGAATAAAATACTCGGACTGAATCATCAGCAATATCCTGTGATGGTAATTGGTGCTGGTGAACGAGCAGCAGATGGCGTGTTCTTTCCTCAGTATCGTTTTGATCGTGAGCTGTTTATTCAGAAAATATAATTTGCTTTCAAAAGAATAGTCACAACCACAATTAGCTACGTGACTTTAGTTTATAACGCGTAGGTATTACGTTACTTTGAAGGATCAAAGTAACCAAAATCCCTTGTTAGACAGAAGATTCATCCTTGAATCTCTGTCTAACGGGTGACATCCATGTCACCCTTCGTGTATCTACTTTTTTCTATAACTTAAAAATTTAAAAGCATCATTAAAATTGAATATCCACCATTTGAATAAACTCAAATGCTGGCTCTTCATAAGGATGATTTACTTTTAAAGCCCTTGCGACCTCACTCGCTTTATCTTCAGGCACGATGGTTTCCACTCGCCATTCAGGGATAGACTCTAGCTGCTCCAACTCACCAATAAATGGATTTGCACCTTTTACAGGTTTAAACTGCCCTGTTCCAATTACTTGCCAAGCGCAGTGTTCATAGTTGCCTATACCGCCTGCTCCTGCTTCAAATACGGCCAGTTTAGTCGACTCTAAGTGAGACTCAGGTACATAATAAATCAGTTTTAACATTGGTTATTCCAGACGCTATTGTGCAGTTACATTATTTAAAGCACTGTAAATCATTTTCAATGCAACATTATTCGATGCATTCGGATAGGTTGCATATAAACCTAGTTTCGGTAATTCCACATCTGTTTGAATGACTTTGACCGAATCATTTAAAAATTTGAGTAAATATTCGGGCACAAAACTCAGGCCCATGCCCATATTAATCAAATTTAAATGCTGCATGACATTTGTTACCCACAGCATATAATCATGTTGATGCTGATCAAAAGGAATCAAGGCATTTAAGGTATCGTAAAAAACAGGAGAAGCATTTTGTTCACACATAATAATGGTGTGATTTTTTAACTCTTGAAGTTTTAAGATGCGATCTGATGGATGCAGATGCGCTGCACCGACTAGATAGATCTGCTCACTTAAAACCTGAATATTGGTAAAGTCGTCATGACTTAAGTGATAACGAGTAAAGCTAATATCCAATTCGGTATTTTTGAGTTTTTGGATTTGGTCTGTACACGTCAAGCTATGTAAATGAATTTTCAAATCAGGGATATGTTGTTTTAATTGCGCCAAAATACTCGGCATAATTTTCAATTCTGCGACATTTAAAAAGCCAATATGTATTTGATTATTTTTAGCTTGCGCCACGTGGCGAGCTGCTGCTACAGCTTGTTTGGCATTTTCTAGTGCTTGCTCTGCATATTTCAGAAAAGCCTGCCCTTCGTCGGTCAGTAAGACTTTACGAGCAGAACGTTCAAATAATTGCACCCCAACCTCCTGCTCTAAATCTTTAATTTGCTGACTGAGTGATGGTTGTGCTGTAAATAGTTTTTCCGCTGCCTTAGTGAAACTCTGTTCTTTCGCCACCGTCACAAAATAACGTAAATGTCGTAATTCCATTCACTTCACTCCACACACTCACTACATCACCTGTGTCATGCAGTCAAAATACCAATAGATCTATAGTTTATATGAATATCCATTCTACTCGGAAAATCATTTGCCTAGACTGCGGACTATTCCAAGTTTGCGCTTCACATACACATGGAGTTTTGTATGACACAGCAATTCGATACCGATGTTCTGATTATTGGCACAGGGCCTGCAGGTTCTACTTTAGGTTTGGCCTTGGCAAATTATGGCGTAAAAGTTCAACTTTGTACTCAATTTAATTGGTTAGCCAACAGTCCACGTGCGCATATTACCAATCAGCGTGCTATGGAAGTGTTACGTGATTTAGGTATTGAAAAACAAGTCCTAGAAATTGCTACTCCATGGGAGCAGATGGGTGAAAGTCTCGTAACTACCAGTTTAGTTGGTGAAGAAATTGCACGCCTCAGTGCTTGGGGTACAGGTGATGAACGTCACGGTGATTACATCAAAGGTAGCCCTTGCCCTTTAGTAGATTTAATTCAGCCCAAAATGGAAGCATTATTAGTTAAAAATGCTGCTGAACGTGGCGCAATATATAATTTCAATACTGAATATTCATCCCATGTGCAAGATGAGCATGGTGTAACAGCAACCTTTTTAAATCGTATTACAAATACTGAATTCAGCTTACGTGCCAAATATTTGGTCGGTATGGATGGGGCAAAATCCAAAGTCCTTGAACAGCTTGATTTACCCCTTGAAGGGGTGATGTCTCGCGCAGGTACAGTCTATGTCACGTTTAAAGCTGATCTTTCCAAATATGTGCAACACCGCCCTGCCATTTTGCAATGGATTGTCAATCCTGAAGCCAGCTTTGGTGATCTGGGCATGGGCTTACTCCGTGCCATTACACCGTGGAATGAATGGATCATGGGTTGGGGCTTTGATATTTCCAAAGGTGAACCACAAGTCACCGAAGAACAAGTTCGTGCTCGACTCAATACCTTTGTCGGTGCTGAAGTTGAAGATGTTGAAATTCAAAAATTATCCTATTGGTATGTAAACCAAACATGGGCAACTGAATATTCAAAAGGGCGTGTATTCTGCGGTGGTGATGCGGTACATCGTCATCCACCATCAAGTGGTTTAGGCTCAAATACCTGTATGCAAGATGCTTTTAACCTCGGTTGGAAACTTGCATACGCAGTTAAAGGTTGGTCACTACCATCGCTACTTGATTCATATACGCTTGAACGTGCACCTGTTGGCAAGCAAATTGTCGCGCGTGCCAATCAATCACGCTTTGACTATAAATACATGAAAGATGTTTTCGGCTTTGAACAAGGTGTGACGACGCAAAAACAAATGTTGGAACGAATCTTCGCTGAAAATGAGCAAGGTGCTGAAATTCGTCAAAAACTGTTCCATGCTTTAGAAATTAAAAACTTTGAGTTTAACGCGCAAGGTGTAGAGCTAAATCAGCGTTATACGTCCAATGCAGTGATGGGTGAATCTGAACCTGAAGTATTTGAAAAAGATCAACAACTGTACTTACAAGCGACCACACGTCCAGGTGCTAAAGTACCGCATACATGGTTGATTAATACCAAAGGCCAAAAAATTTCAACTTTAGACATCACAGGCAAAGGTCGTTTTACCTTAATTACGGGCTTGTCTGGCAAAGGCTGGAAGCAAGCTGCCGAAGCTTTGGATTTGCCTTATTTGGATGTGATTCAAGTTGGTTCACGTGAGTATCGTGATGTATATGGTACTTGGAATGCTAAATCTGAAATTCATGAATCAGGTGCAGTTTTGGTTCGTCCAGATGGTTATGTGGCATGGCGATATCAAGACAGTACAAATGCTGCTTTTGATTATGAAAATACGTTAAAGGCTGTGTTAAAACAGATTCAATTGGCTGTTTAATCAATAAAACCACCTTCGGGTGGTTTTATTAATTCAATATTTTAGGATTTTTCTTTCCTACAATGTTGTTGTTTTTCTACACCTTTTTCAGCTTTATCTAACAACAATACTAAATTTTGTGTTCGATGATTTGAACCTTTTGGTACAAAACTATTTTGACTATATCCATTTTTATAAACACAAATCGACCAACTATATTTTGCTGGGAATATATGAATAAATTGCAAACTTTTCTTTGCAGAAAATGTAGCAATTCCGTCCTGTGTTTTTTTAAATGTAGATTCAGTAAAAGACTTGCCTTGCCATGTTGTAAGATTTAAAAATACTTCTGCATCGTCCAACTTTTCATTTTGCTCATTGATAACAGTTATATTAATTTTCGGATGCTTCGTTTTTAAAATAGGAAAGCACCCACTTAGCAATGTTGACGGAAACATAAAGCCTAAAAGTAAAAATATTTTTATATCTTTTAATAATACAAATTGTTTAAAGCTCATTATTAATTTTTGCAGTTTTTTAATTATGCATTAGTTTACATAAAAAACCGCCCCACGGCGGTTTTAAATATTACATCTGCAACGCATAACCCAAAACTAAAAACACTAGCTGTAAACACACAATTACACCAAAAATCTTCCAGCCCTTTTTACGCAACGCTGACTTATCAACTGCCGAATATTCCACTATTTTAATCATGTCATCACCTCATCATGAGTGTTGATACTAAACTTATTTAGTTATCCATCTTTCTTTTATCTTGCTGTCTTTAATCTTGCATAGTTATTGTGCATAAAATACACACTAGCATGTTTCCACAAATATAAAAGCAAAATCTAAACCAAGTTCAGTATGGGAGACTGCAAAAATTGCAGACACAAAAAACCACCAAATAGGTGGCATAATAATGAGGCATCTTAACCAATGTTTTTAAATTTTTCCATAAGGTAAATTTTAGCAATTGTTTTCAATCGTTATTTATCACAATAATTGTCTCTTGGCATGATCATAGACGTACCATCTAAGGCTTTAGAAAAAGCCAACTTTTCACGAAAGCGATGTTTGGTATTGCTAGTGACAGCCCCAATGCTTTTCACAACATTCGATGAGACTTGATTCTCGTGCGGAAATACATCGTAGATACAAGAAATCGCACGTGCGACTTCAAAATTTAATCTTCGTACACGAATCATGTCAGTTTTATCCACCAACAATACAGCTTGTGACTGAAAGGCATATTGTTGAACTGCCTTACGTTGTTCAGGCTGATGAAAAGTCCGCATAATATACTCATCTACATCATCACGAATGCCATTTTGATTCAGGTCTGGACCTTTTAAGTCTAGATCACGATTGAGTTTCGGTAACTGCCCTATTTCTTTGGCAGTATCAATCCGATTCAAATTTTCTCGCCACATATACCACTCGCAGCCTGCCAATAAGCCAACAAGAGATAATGTCATCATCTTTATCATTATTTTCTGCATAAGGTAGAGTGTAATAAATGTTATCAGCCATATCTTAATATAAAGTGAAACAGCTCTGCTAAAACGTGAATATTAAAACAAGATAAATTAAAGACATAAAAAAGCCACCCGCAGGTGGCTTTTTAAATCTATGGTCAATTAACCAATAAATTTACGTGCATTACGGAACATACGTAACCAAGCACCGTCTTGATCCCAATCTTCAGGCTTCCAAGAATGCTGAATCGCTCGGAAGTTACGTTCAGGGTGTGGCATCATAATTGTTGCACGGCCATCTTTCGAAGTCACACCAGAAATCGCTTCTGGTGAACCGTTCGGGTTCAATGGGTAGTGCTGTGTTGGATTGCCTTGGCTGTCTACATAACGCAAGATCACTTGATCACCTGCATTCAATGCAGCAATGTTCTCTGCACTAGCAACCACACGGCCTTCACCATGTGCAACAGCGATTGGAAGAATCGAACCTTCCATACCTTCAAGCAATACAGAATTTGATTTTTCTACACGTACGTTTACAGCACGCGCTTCAAACATTTCAGAAGTATTGCGGTGGAAGCGAGGCCAAGCTTCTGCACCCGGAATAAGTGGAGCAAGCTGAGACAGCATTTGACAACCGTTACATATACCTAGAGAGAATGTTTCGTCACGGTTGAAGAATTTCTCAAATTGGTCACGAAGTTTCGGGTTAAACAATACAGATTTCGCCCAGCCGCCGCCTGCGCCCAATACGTCACCGTAAGAGAAACCGCCACACGCTACTAAACCTTCAAAGTCATCAAGACTGATACGACCAGCAAGCAAGTCGCTCATGTGTACGTCTACAGTGTTGAAGCCGACTTTGTCGAATGCAGCAGCCATCTCTACATGACCATTGACACCTTGTTCACGCAGAATCACCATGTTTGGACGGCGTTCATTGATGTACGGTGCTTCGATAGGCTCGTTCAAATCAAATGTTGGTTTTGCAATTAAACCTGCATGTGATTTGTCAGCGATTAACGCATATTCTTGATCCGCAGTTTCTACGTTATCACGCAGACGTTGGATTTGATGTGACACTTCAGTCCATGCTTGCTGTAATTCAGCACGGTCTAAGCTCAAACCATTTACAGTTAAAGTATCTGTATCGTTTACAGTACCTACTACTGCAATTGCATCTTTAATTGATGATGCAGCGACTTCAGCTTCTAATGCAGCCCAATCCGCTTTGCTGATTTGAAGAACTGCACCAATTTCTTCTGCAAACAAGCTTGCAGTAGATTGATCTTCAAGTGCTACACCTAGGCGTGAAGCGAACATCATTTCTGCAACAGTTGCCAATAGACCGCCATCACCGATGTCATGGTAAGCCTTGATTAGACCACGGTTGTTCCAATCTTGAACCAACGCAAAGAATGCTTTGAAGTCATCGAAGCTATCTACGTCAGGCGTAACCGAACCAATTGCTTTATAAACCTGAGCAAGGATCGAACCGCCTAGACGGAACTGACCTTTAGAAAGATCGATACGTACAAGTACAGACTCGATATTTTTAAGTTCAGGTGTCAATGTTTTGCGAACATCCGTCACAGGTGCAAATGCTGTGATCACGCCTGACATTGGTGAAGTGACAGATTTGTCTTCGCCTTCGTCATTCCAAGTGGTACGCATAGACAATGAGTCTTTACCTACTGGAATTGCGATACCTAGTGCAGGACACATTTCCATACCGATGGCTTTTACGCCTTCGAATAATGCTTGGTCTTCGCCTTTTTGACCTGCAGCCGCCATCCAGTTTGCAGACAATTTAATGTCACTGATCTGGTCGATTTTTGCAGACATGATGTTTGAAATAGATTCAGCAACCGATAAACGCGCTGACGCAGCAGGATTTAACAATGCAACGGGTGGACGTTCACCCATTGCCATTGCTTCACCTGTATAACCTACAAGGCTTGTTGTTGTCACTGCAGCATCTGCTACAGGTACTTGCCAACGACCTACAAACTGATCACGTGCAACCATACCTGTAATAGAACGGTCACCAATAGTAATTAAGAACGATTTAGATGCAACTGTTGGATTCTTAATAACACGGTAAATCGCATCTTTAAGATCTGTTACTTTAGCAGCATCAAAATCATCGCCTTTACGTTCAATTGTTTCATATGAACGGCTCATGCGTGGTGTACCGCCAAGCATCACTTGCATTGGCATATCCACAGCTTTGTTTTCAAACAATGGATCTTCAACGGTTAAATGGCGCGCTTCAGTCGCTTCACCCAATACCGCAAACGGACAACGCTCACGTGCACAAAGCGATTCGAACAATTCTAAAGAACTTGGACGAATGGCCAGTACATAACGTTCTTGCGCTTCGTTCGACCAAATCTCCATTGGAGACATGCCTTTTTCCAATGATGGAATTTTACGTAGATCGAGTACCGCACCCAATTCGTGGTCATTTACCAGTTCAGGCATTGCATTTGAGATACCGCCCGCACCAACATCATGTACAGATACGATTGGGTTATGGTCTTCCATGCGCCAGCAAGCATCAATCACTTCTTGGCAACGGCGTTCCATTTCTGGGTTTTCACGCTGTACAGATGCGAAGTCTAGGTTTTCACCCAGCTTACCGCTGTCTACAGAAGACGCTGCACCGCCACCTAAGCCGATCAACATTGCAGGACCGCCAAGTACGATTAAAAGATCGCCCGGTTGGATTGCATCTTTTTCTACATGGTCAGGACGGATGTTACCGTAACCGCCGGCAATCATAATTGGCTTATGGAAGCCTTTTACGTCGCCATTTACATTTTGTTCAAATGTACGGAAGTAACCATTTAAGGCAGGACGACCGAATTCGTTGTTAAACGCAGCACCACCCAATGGGCCTTCAATCATAATTTGAAGCGGAGATGCCATACGAGACGGCTTGCCGTAGTTTTCTTCCCAAGGCTGTTCAAAGCCCGGAATGTTCAAGTTAGATACCGTGAAGCCAGTTAAGCCTGCTTTTGGCTTACCACCACGACCTGTTGCGCCTTCGTCACGGATTTCACCGCCCGAACCTGTTGCTGCACCAGCAAATGGTGCAATCGCTGTCGGATGGTTATGGGTTTCCACTTTCATAAGAATGTGAGCAGCTTGGCTCTTATACTTATAAACATGGTGACCTGTTTCAGCATCTTGCTTTGGATAGAAGCGTTGTGTGTCAAAACCCACAATTACAGAAGCGTTATCTTTATATGCCGACAATACATCTGTAGGTGATTCTTTATAGGTGTTTTTAATCATTTGGAACAATGACAATGGTTGAACTTCACCATCAATTGTCCATTCAGAACCGAAAATTTTGTGACGGCAATGCTCTGAGTTCGCTTGGGCAAACATCATCAATTCGATGTCATGCGGGTTGCGACCCATTTTTGTGAATGCATCGGTTAAATAATCGATTTCTTCATCAGAAAGCGCAAAACCAAATTCAGAGTTAGCTTTCACCAACGCTTCTTTACCTTGACCCAAAATATCAATTGAGTTTAAAGGCTTTGGTTCAGTTTCAGAGAAAAGTGCCGCAGCATCTTCAATAGCATTGAAAACGCTTTCTGTCATGCGATCATGTAATGCTAGTTTTACTTCATCAGAAACAGCATTTACACCCTTCAAAGTAAACAAAACACCGCGTTCAAGGCGATGAACCGGTGTATTACAGTTGGCAAAAATGTCTGTTGCCTTAGACGACCACGGAGAGATGGTTCCAACACGTGGCGTCACTAATATTTGGACTTCGTCACTTGCTGCTTGGTGCAATTCAAAAGATTGACCATCGTTGAGAAGCTGTAAAGCGGATTGCTGTTGTTGCTCGTTGAGCGCTTGGTCAAAAAGGTAAACCCATTGACTTTCAATTGATTGAACAGAACTAATTGACGTTAAACGTGATAATAGTTGAGTTTTCTTAAATGAAGAATGTGCAGGTGCACCGGCAACGATAAACATGCTGATTTTGGCTCCACGGGATGATCGAAAAGACCATGCCACAATGTGACTTGAGAGAGCGCATATTCTACTGTGTATTAGTTAAATCAGCTAGATGTGAAAGTGAAATTGTAGTGCTTATATCGGGAAGTTTAGGCAATAATGCTTTTATTTTTAAATAATAAAATTGAATTTAGTCGCACAGATTAACACAAAATTATCTGATTTTTTCATTTCACCCTAAGAATAATATTCAAACTAGAAAAATGTTTTATTTTTCAACAACAACTCACTTTTTAATCAAGCTTTAAAACCATATTTGAAAATGAATTTCAGGTCTAAATGTGTGAGATTTAAACCTGAAATTCATAAAAGACTAAAATCATTTCACATTTGAAATTGAAACATTTTATTTATTCAAATCTGACAATAGATGTTGAATTACATTGAGGGCTAAGTTCAGTGAGTTTACATCTACACCATCAATCGTATCGCAAGCCTTGTGATAGCACGGTGCAAATTCGAGTTCATCACCTTTCATTTGCTCATTAAATAAAATTAGTGAAGTAACGGGAACTTTCCCTAAAAATGGCAAAGTATCGCTTGCTGTTAAAGTCGTTACATCATCTTTAATCTGAATATTATTGGTTTTAAAATATTGACGCATTCTTTCTTCTAATGCAGCATCCTGCGGGTGCTTAGGTAATTGGCTCATGCTGTCTAAGATTGGCTGATAATCACTTTGTGCAAGTCCATTGGCTTTAAACTGTGCCGCCATTTCTGCAATTGATGAATGGTCACCATCGGCAATCATGATATTCGGATTCTTTGTTCCCACCATATCAACATTGATATAGGCTTGAATGCCTTGAAGCTGTTTCTCACTGAGTGATTTCACAAAAGCTTGTGAACCTGCAATACCAACCTCTTCCGAATCCCAAAAGGCAAGATATAGTGTGTGTTTAGGTTTTACCTTTTGCTTCGCATAGTCTTGTAATAATGCTAACAATACTGCAACGCCTGAAGCATTATCATTAATCCCAGGCCCCATTTTCACCGAATCATAGTGCGCGCCGACAATCACAGCGGTATCTTTGGATTGCCCTTCAATCTCAATCACAATATTTTGCCCAACGGTCTTTTCTCGATTTTCAAATGGCAACATTTGCGCGTGCAAGCCTGCTTTCTTGGCTTGTTCAAGAATATATTGTGCGGAAGCCAATCCACCTGCTGTACCTACTGCACGATTGCCACCATTTTGTTCAGCAATTTCTTCAAATGTTTGTAAATGATGCATCATGCTATTTTCTGATGCAGCAGCATTTTGGTTTGGCTGCACTTTCGTTATATTTTTTTCTGTATTGAAACTTGTACAACCTGACAAAAAAAAAATGTCACGCCCAAACTTAGTGCAGTCAACGTAGGAAGAAATTGTTTTCTATACATTTAAATTATTCTCATTAAAAATTAAAAAATGGCATAAAAGGTAAAATTTGCCCATCTATACTAACAGCCCATTTTTAAATTTCTGTTTTGTTTTGCATTTCATTAAGGTAAATCACTCATACATCTTTTAAGACAAGTTGTGTCGCCCCAGACTAGTGCTTTTCTGCTAAGTTTGGCATTATTCAATTCAAGTAATAATTGAATAATGATAAATGACTCAAATGCGTTGGCTTGAACTTCTTTCTACAGTTCGTATTGGTAGCAATAAACACAGTTCTGAACAGGCACGTAGCCCTTTTCATAAAGACTATGACCGCATTATATTTTCGCAGAGTTTTCGACAGCTTAATCGCAAGACCCAAGTTCATCCTTTAACTCAACACGATGGTATTCACACCCGACTTACGCATTCACTTGAAGTGTCTTGTATCGGGCGTTCACTCGGCATGTTGGCTGCGGAAAAAATTAAAGATGAATTGCCAATGTGGATTTCGCCTGCCGATGTTGGCGCGATTATTCAAGCCGCTTGTTTAGCACATGATATTGGCAACCCGCCTTTTGGGCATGCTGGTGAATATGCCATTCGCGAATGGTTTGATGATGCATCACATACAGACTTTTTAAAAGATTTAAGCCCAGAAGAAGAAGCCGATGTTCGTCAGTTTGAAGGTAATGCACAAGGCTTACGTTTACTGACTAAAATTGACTATCACCCGAATGATGGTGGTATGCGCCTAACTTACGCAACCTTAGGGGCTTACTTAAAGTACCCATGGCTATCCAAAACCATTGCATCACAAGGAAATACGCCTGCCAGTCAGCGTGCCAAGTTTGGCTGTTACCAAGCCGAAAAAGACATCTTGCAGCAAATTGCAGAACAACTCGGCTTAATTCAACTCGGTGAATATCATTATTGCCGTCATCCTCTGACTTATTTATTAGAAGCAGCGGATGATATGTGCTATGCCCTGATTGATTTGGAAGATGGCATTATTCTCAATATGTTGAGTTATAACGAAGTTGAGCCAATTTTCCTTGACCTGATTGGTGATTATGGTATTCCTGCCGAACTTGCAATGACGGATACCACATGGCAGCAGAAAATTGCCGCTTTGCGTGGCCGTGTGATGAAGCGTTTGGTTGAAGAAGTAACGACAGCTTTTGCACGTCATCATAATGAAATTTTGTCTGGCCAACTTAAAGGCAGTTTATTGCAATATTGCAGTGAAGATATTGAAATCGGGATTAACCGTGCAAAAGAACTGGCTCGTGATAAAATCTTTGAACATCCGCATAAGGCAGGTTTGGAAATTATTGCACACCAAAGTTTGCAAAATATTTTGGATGCCTTTATTCCACTGACCACACCCAATAAAACTTTGAGCTTTAAAGAGCAACGATTGATGTCTATTTTGCATCGTTCAGGAGCACATTTTGGTATGTCGCATTATGACAATATTATGCAAGTACTCGATATCATCTCTAAGTTTTCAGATCATCAAGCCTATAATTTAGCGCAAGAGTTACAAGGGAATAAAGTTGGTTTCTTTTAAAGCTGAAAAAATGTGAAGGCTAGTAATTCGCTGGCCTTCACGCTAATCTCACAACAAATTGAAATTGAGCAAATAGCTCAGACTAAACTGAAATAAAGTGAATAAATGACATGATCGGATGCTTAATTGGCGAAGTGCTAGCATTGGAAGCACCAACAGTATTACTTAATGTAAATGGCGTAGGCTACGAAATTGACACTCCGCTTTCTACATTTTGCCAACTACAAAAAGGTCAAAAAGTTACGCTCTGGACACATCTTGCAGTACGTGAAGATGCACAACTGCTTTATGGTTTTAGTAACCCACAAGAAAAATTAATTTTCCGTACTTTACTTAAAGTAAATGGTGTTGGGCCCAAAATGGCGCTTGGCATTCTTTCAACGTTAAGTGTCGAAATGCTGATTCATACAGTTGAAAATGAAGATGTAAATACTTTAGTCAAAGTACCAGGTGTGGGTAAGAAAACCGCAGAACGCTTGATGATTGAACTTCGTGACCGTTTTAAAGCGATGTCATCTGGCACAGTACCAAGCAATTCAACTTCGGAGCAAATCCAATTTACCGGTAATTCTGCCGTTGCGGAAGCTGAAGCAGCATTGCAATCACTGGGCTACAAACCACTAGAAGCACAAAAATTAGTGAATGCTGCCAAAGGTGACTTCACCGAAGCCAGTGATATCATCCGCGCTGCCTTAAAGTCGATGAATAAGTAAATACCTATTAAACGCAAGCCAACACTGGCTATGCTAAAGGCGACATGGATGTCGCCTGTTGAGTTGGGATACACGACGCATCCTCAACTCAACAAAAGATTTTTTTTACTTTTGATCTTTCAAAAGTAAAATAATGCCTACACAATGGTAGCAAAATACAAATCAAGATTTGAGGCTGTGCATGCAGCATCAAAATGCTCAGCTCAAGAGATTAGTTTATTCAATATGCAAGACCGTCTTATCAGTGGTTCAGAAAAACCCGAAGATCACTTTGATCGTGCTATCCGCCCTGCCACACTCAAAGACTACATCGGGCAACCCGTTGTCCGCGAACAAATGGAAATTTTCATTGGCGCTGCCCGTGGCCGTGGTGAAGCACTCGATCACACACTTATTTTTGGCCCACCAGGTTTAGGTAAAACGACGCTTGCCAACATCATTGCACATGAAATGGGTGGCAATCTCAAGTCAACCTCTGGCCCAGTACTTGAGCGTGCCGGCGACTTGGCAGCCATGCTGACTAACCTTGAAGAAGGTGACGTACTGTTTATTGACGAAATTCATCGTCTTTCACCTGTGATTGAAGAAATTTTATATCCAGCCATGGAAGACTATCAGTTGGATATCATGATTGGTGAAGGACCAGCTGCCCGTTCTATCAAGCTCGACTTACCTGCATTTACATTAGTTGCAGCAACCACACGTGCGGGACTACTCACCTCACCTTTACGTGATCGTTTCGGGATTGTGCAACGTTTAGAGTTCTATTCCGTAAAAGATCTGACTCATATTGTGACTCGTTCAGCAAACTTAATGGATGTACCGATTACTGAAGATGGCGCACTGGAAGTTGCACGTCGTGCACGTGGTACGCCACGTATTGCCAACCGTTTATTACGCCGTGTTCGAGATTATGCCCAAGTCAAAGGTACAGGCGAAGTGACCCAAGAAATGGCGCAACGTGCTTTAGATATGTTGAATGTCGATAAAGATGGTTTAGACACTTTAGACCGTCGTTATCTTTCAATGTTATTGGAACGTTTTGACGGCGGCCCTGCAGGTGTTGAAGCTTTGGCTGCAGCTATGGCTGAAGATTCAGGCACATTAGAAGATGTGATCGAGCCCTACCTCATTCAGCAAGGCTATGTCATGCGTACTGCACGTGGACGTATTGCCACCAACATGGCGTATTTACAGTTTGGGATGACACCACCAGAGCCGAAAGATAAGTAAACGATAATTCACTGAACGACTTCAGGGAGTTAAATGCTCCCTGCATATTTATTTAAATTTTTAAAATAAATTCAATCCACTACAAACAATAAACTAAAATGATAAATCTTGAGAATAGAATAATTAACAAAATTAATAGCGATTACATTCAAAACCTACCATTAGACAGTGCCATTGAACACATTCCCAGAGAACAACCTATCAGTTCATTTAGCCCAAAACAAATGAGTGATTTTGAAAGCTTATTCCACACAGAATACAATTATTTTATCACTGTCGAATGTGAAAACATTCTTAGCAAAGAAACCATAGAAGTAAGTGAAGATAATATCTTAACTATTAAACAATCGCCTTCTGCATATCGTATAAAAAACCTGAGCTTCAACTATACTTCTGCCCTCATTTTTATTGGGACGTACTATCACGACGACGTACAAGCTTTGGTCAAGGAAAACTTTAAGCCAGCAAAAATTAATACGTTGTATTTCAGCTTCTCATTCTTTGCTTTAGTCATACTCGTTTATGTGTTTTTCTGGATAGATCTACCTAATAAACTTTTACTCATGTTAGTTATTGGCCTTGGCTTTTGCTGCTTAACGTATATGTATGAATCTTTAAAAGCATTACTTCCAAAGCAACAGAAAAAGAAAATGGAAGAAACTCACTTTCATATTGCAGGATATTTAGCAGCTCAACTACAAGATTTTGTCGATGCAAAATTTAAATTAGATGAACAAACAAATTAAAAGCAGTCTCTTTTTTAATCAATAATTACAACTACGAAAGTTAAAGATTTACGTGAGTTGAAACCTTGTGCCATTGGACTGATGACTCACGGTGCTAAACTGCCCGTCATTGAAGCACTTGACGAATCATTGAATTATCGCCATTTTTAAATGCTCTAATTCTTTGCTGAAGTGCAGACCAATATTTTTCAGATTTTATAAAGACGGAACACTCTCATGGCGAATAAATTCGAATTCAACATTCGTGTATATATTGAAGATACAGATGCAGGTGGCATTGTTTACCACGCAAATCATATTCGCTTTATGGAACGTACCCGCACAGAATGGCTACGTGCTTCAGGTGTAGACCATTATTGGCATCAAAAAGATTACAACTTTGTCGTTCATAAAATAAATGTGAAATATTCACGTCCTATATTAATGGATGACCTAATTACTGTTACAGCAAGTGTAGTTTCGTGTAAGGCTACGTCATTTGTGTTGCAACAAAATATTTATCGTGGTGATATTATGCTGGCATCAGGTGAGGTAGAATTGGCATGTATCAGTGCAGAGATGAGACCCCGTCGCCTTCCTGATGAAATACGTGAACTGATTCTGAAAGAATTGGAACAAGATTAAAAAAATTATTTGGCACATGTAGTAACTATGGCAACTCAACTAGAATCAACACTCAAAGTTTCAGACCTCATCTTACAAGCAAGTCCTGTCGTACAACTGGTAATGCTCCTGCTGCTCTTAGCTTCGTTATTCAGTTGGTATCTGATTGCCAAGTTACACATGAGTTATAAAAAAGCGCAGGCCGATGATGAACATTTCCAAAAAATCTTTTGGTCTGGCGCCGAACTCAACACTTTATACAACAATGCCCAACTCAACTCGAAACGTGTTGGCCTTGAAGATATCTTCTATCAAGGTATGGGCGAATTTTTCAAACTAAAAAAACGCAGTGCGACATCAGAACAGTCAATTGAAGGCACTGAACGTATTTTACGTGTGGGTTTAAGCCGTGATCAAGGTCATCTTGAAAATGGTCTAGGTGCCCTTGCCAGCATTGGTTCAGTTGCACCTTATGTCGGTTTATTCGGTACCGTTTGGGGCATTATGAATGCTTTTATCGGCTTGGCTGATGTTGACCAAGTTACACTTGCAACGGTTGCGCCAGGTATTGCTGAAGCTCTGATTGCGACTGCCATCGGTCTATTTGCTGCAATTCCAGCGGTATTAGCCTTTAACCATTTTACAGCCAAAGGCGAAGCAGTTTATAACGACCGCGCGCTGTTTGCCGAAGAAATGGTTGCGTTATTACAACGTCAGTCTGTAGGTTCAACTCAGGACAATGACTAATGGCTATTCAACGTTCTGGACGCTTTGAGCGCATTAAAAAACCTTTAAAAAGTGACATGAACGTCGTGCCGTACATCGACGTTATGTTAGTTCTTTTGGTGATTTTTATGGTGACCGCACCAATGATCACCACTGGTGTCAAGGTCGACTTGCCACAGGCAAATGGCACGCCTATGCAAGCGGAAGATCGCCCTGCGATTGTTACACTTGAGGCGGATGGCACGATCACTCTCAAAGATAAAAATCATCAAGATGATGTACTCACACTCGATGAACTAAAATCTGTTTTAACGGCTTCGCAAAATGAAGCGAACGAACAGAAAAAGCAAATGAGTGTGCTCATTAACGGCAGTGAATCTCGTCCCTATGGTGAAGTCATGAAGCTCATGTCAGCACTTCAAGATGCAGGTTTAACACAAGTAGGTTTACTGACTGAGCCATTAAAATAATTTATGAAAGATTTCAAAAAGCCGCCTTTTAAACAAAAAGCCGTTGCGATTGGTTTCACACTAGGTGTGCATGTCGTCGCTGTGGTTGGCTTACTTTATCTTGGCATGAGTAAACCACCTGAGCCTCCTAAAAAAATAACCACTGTTTTGGTAAAACCGGAAGATTTAAAACCTGTAACACGTGAAGTCACTGAGTTTGATGAAACCGCACATGAAAATGTAACTGAACAAATCACGCAAACAGTAGAACCTAGCGTTGAACCTGCACCTGAAGTTCCAACATCTGCTCCACCAAAGCCGACTGAAACACCTAAAGCGGATCCACAGATTGCAGCACAACAAGCACTTGCCGCAGCAAAAGCACAGCAGCTTGCTGAACAAAAAGCTGCGGACAATGCTAAACGCGCTCAAGAAAAGGCTAAAGCTGCTGAAGCGGCTAAATTAAAAGCTCAACAAGATGCCAAAGTAGATGCGGCTAAAGCAAAAGCAGATGCCACAGCGAAAGCCAATGCCGACGCAGCAAAACGTAAAGCAGATACTGATGCCAAAGCCAAGGCTGAAAAAATCCGTGCAGATGCGTTAAGAAAAGCAGAAGCTGACAAAGTCAAAGCTGCAGCAATGGCAAAAGCCAATGCTGATGCAAAAGCTAAGGCCAATGCAGACGCAGCAAAACGTAAAGCGGATGTAGATGCGAAAGCCAAGGCCAATGCGGAAGCTGCAAAACGTAAAGCAGACGCTGATGCGAAAGCTAAAGCCAATGCGGAAGCTGCAAAGCGTAAAGCAGATGCTGATGCAAAAGCTAAGGCCAACGCAGATGCAGCGAAACGTAAAGCAGACGCCGATGCAAAAGCTAAAGCCAATGCGGAAGCTGCAAAACGTAAAGCAGACGCCGATGCAAAAGCCAAGGCAGATGCAAAGGCTAAAGCCGATGCCGAAGCACGCGAACGTGCAGCCGAAGAAGCCAAAGCTTCATCAGCTAAAAAAGCAGCTGAAGAAGCCGCACAGAAAAAGGCTGAAGCGAAGAAGATTGCATCTACTGCAAAGAAAGATTTTGAAAATAAAATCCGTCGTGCATGGGACACACCTTCTGACTCTGCGGGTAAATCGGCAACTGCTCGGGTGACATTATCAGAAAGTGGTTCAGTCCGATCAGTAATCGTAAACTCGAGTGATCCGGACATGAAAGCCAGTATTGAAGCGGCGGTTCGTGCTGCAGCACCGTACCCAATGCCAAGCGACCCTGATGCTAGACGTGAAGCACAAAGCTTTACCTCTACATTTAGATCTTCAAATTAACTTTGATAAATCCCTGCATTGATTGCGGGGATTTTTTTATATTTCTTGTGAGTATGGCAAACTTTGGAAAATTTATTGATTAGATGGGTTCATTCACTGATTTTTTGAATGAAACAAATTCTATTTGGTCGACACTTTTCATAAAATGACATATACATAAGTTTTACTAGCTCAGCCTAATCAAGAGCTACTTATTTCTTCTAAACATTTGATTCAAAAATTAAATTTCAACTATATAGAATTATCATTTCCAGTTCAAAATGTGATGTTGTCTGCACCACTTTTAAGATAAACTTCAGTGAACTCGAATAAAATCTCTGCATTTTTCACAGTGTTATAACAGTTCAGTCATATTTTCATGCTTTTAATAATCCAAAATCATGCCATTATGTGACACAACCTAATACAGACAATAACTCACATTTTTAGAGTAGTTAGCGAATGATGGAAATGACGCGTAAACATCTTCTTTGCTTAGCAATTATGACCGCTTTGAGTCCAGTTTTAGTCACTCAAACACATGCACAGCTTCATCTTGAAATCACCAAGGCGCCTGAAGCAGCGCCTAAAATTGCTATTGTGCCTTTTAGCAATGACACAAATATTTATCCTGTAGTTGAAAGCGATTTGAATCGTTCAGGAAAATTTACCAGTGCGTCTAAGAACTTAGCTGCAACTGCAGGGATGAATTCTCCAAATGCAGAAGCTTGGCAGGCGGCAGGTGTTCCCTATGTTGTAACAGGAACATCAAAAACAACAGCTGACGGTTCATATGAAATTCACTACCAACTGTACGATGTCGAAAAAAAGCAATACTTATTAAATGAACTTTTGACAGTTCCAGCTTCACGTTCACGTCAAGCAGCGCATATGATCAGTGATGCGATTTATCAAGCTTTAACAGGTATTCCTGGTGACTTCAGTGGTCGTATCGCTTATGTTCTGCGTAATGCAGCAACTCCAGATCAACGCTATACCCTACAAATTGCCGACACAGATGGGGAGCAGCCACGCACCATTTTAACTTCACGTGATCCAATCCTTTCCCCTGCTTGGACACCTGATGCTAAAAAACTGGCTTATGTATCATTTGAAACCAAACGTCCTGCGATTTACATTCAGGACTTAGCAACTGGTAGCCGTGAAAAAGTGGCAAGCTTCCGTGGTTTAAATGGTGCTCCAAGCTTCTCGCCCGATGGTAAAAGCATGTTGTTCACTGCATCTATGCATGGCAACCCTGAAATTTACCAAATGGATTTACAAAGCCGTCAGCTAAAACGGATGACCAATGATACTGCCATCGACACAGAAGCGCGTTATGCCCCTGACGGTAAATCATTTATTTTTACCTCTGACCGTGGTGGCTCTCCACAAATTTATACCTACAACTTAAGTGCTGAAAGTGTAAAACGTTTAACATTCCGTGGTGCATTTAATGCCCGTGGCACTTTAAGTGCTGATGGTAAAAAATTAGCTTTAGTGCATCGTCCAAGTGGCAGTAACTATAAAGTTGCCGTACAAGACATTAACTCAGGTGTGACCAATATTTTGACGCCTACGAGTTTGGATGAATCTCCAAGCTTCTCGCCAAATGGTCAAATGGTGGTGTATGCAACACGTGAAGCGAACCGCGGCTTATTGTCAATTATGTCTTTAGATGGACGCTTCCGCATGAACTTACCAAGTGAACAAGGCGAAGTTCGTGAACCTGCTTGGGCACCAAAGTAAAATAACTGAATTGATAATTTTTTATTCAGCATTTAGCTCATAAATTTTTTATTAAACATCATAATGAATCGTCATGGAGATGAAAATGAACGCAGTAAAATTATTTGCTCTTCCTGTTTTAGCCACTGCCTTGGTCATGACAGGTTGCGCAAGCCGCAAACCTGCAGCAGATATTCAAGCAGGACAAAATCCGTCTAGCTCTACCACTGTAAATACTACAGGCCTAAGTGAAGATGCAGCGCTTAATGCACAAAACCTTGCAGGTGCCTCATCAAAAGGTGTAACTGAAGCTAATAAAGCGTATTTAGCAAAGCGCGTCGTACACTTCGATTACGACAGTTCTGAACTCAGCAATGAAGATCTTCAAACACTGCAAGCGCACGCACAGTTCCTTGTAGCGAATGCTAATTCACGTGTTGCTTTAACAGGTCATACCGATGAACGTGGCACACGTGAATACAACATGGCGTTGGGTGAACGTCGTGCTAAAGCGGTTGAAAGCTTTTTAGTAACAACAGGTGTTAATCCAAACCAACTTGAAGCTGTAAGTTATGGTAAAGAGATGCCAATCAATGCGGGTCATGATGAAAATGCATGGAAAGAAAACCGCCGTGTAGAAATTAACTACGAAGCTGTTCCACCACTATTGAAATAAGTTTATTTTCAGGATGGTAGACCTAGCAATAAAAAAGCACTCAAATTGAGTGCTTTTTTACACAAAACCAAATCCATTAGGCCTCTGTTTTTACCGATTCAGAATTTTCTTTTTCAGCGTGCATAGATTCAATCAAATCATGCTTATTGAACTTTTTATATTCTGCCTTCGACTCATAGCCACTCCACGCAGCTTTCACAGTATCCGCAGAAATATTGTCTAAATTCAATCCTTCAGTCGCGGTTGGAGTCGCATCAAATTTTTGTGTGGTCATTGTTGTGCTCCCTGTCATTGGATTTTTATACCACCTTCAACATAGCATGTTCAACCAGACTTGCAAGGGTAAAATGAAGGCAAATAGTCGAGTATGATTTTTCTTTTGCGTCGTTCTCATCTAAAATGTTGCACAATCACGTTTTTATCATTCTTGATAAATCAATATTTGGAGTTTTCCTGTCATGTCAAATCTCACCCTTTCCCAATTTTTACAACAACAAAGTGGTAATCTAACTCCTGCATTAGCACAAGTTATTGAAACAATTGGTAATACTTGCAAAGACATCGACCTTCTTTTACAAAAAGGTGCTTTGGCTGGCGTATTGGGTAGCGCGCAACACGAAAACGTTCAAGGTGAAGAACAAAAGAAACTCGACGTTATCTCTAACGACTATTTAATCGATGCTTTAAAAGTTCACCCACATGTAGGGGGGTTGGCTTCTGAAGAATTAGATGAATTCACGCCAGCGCAAGAAAATGGTGAATTCTTAGTATTATTTGACCCGCTTGATGGTTCAAGCAATATCGATATCAACATGTGTGTAGGTACAATTTTCTCAATTCTTCCAGCTAAAAATGCAGTAACACAAGCAGACGACTTCATGCAAGCTGGTGTTAACCAAGCTGCTGCAGGTTATGTGCTCTATGGCCCATCAACCATGATGGCTCTAACTGTTGGCGCTGGCGTTGTATTCTTTACATTTGACCCAGAAAGCAAAGAATTCTTATTAACAAAAGATGCAATTGCAGTTGCTGCTGACACCAAAGAATATGCCATCAATGCTTCGAACCAACGCCATTGGGAAGAGCCTGTTAAACGCTATGTAGACGAACTTCTTGCAGGTAAAACTGGTCCACGTGAAAAAGACTTCAACATGCGTTGGGTTGCGTGCATGGTGGGTGATATTCACCGTATTCTTTGCCGTAGCGGTATCTTCATGTATCCATACGACTTTAAAGATCCGAAAAAAGCAGGTCGCCTACGTTTAATGTACGAAGCAAACCCAATGAGTATGCTTATGGAACAAGCTGGTGGTGCTTCTACTACAGGTCGTGTACGCATTCTTGACATCCAACCAACTGAACTTCATCAACGTGTACCAGTGATTATTGGTTCTAAAAATGAAGTTGATTTAGTCACCTCTTATCATAACTAATATTTACCCTTTTAACGAAAGTCAGTTATTCAGCTGACTTTCGTGGATATTTTCCCATGGCCCTGATTTATCTCGAATCAAAAGACAATCCTAAAATTAAGCATCTGCGTGGCTTAATCGACCAAAATGCCTATCGTAAAAAACAAGGTCAAACTGTTTTAGAAGGCACCCATTTGGTTCTCTCTTGGTTAGATGCAAAACGACCAATTAAATCTATTTTCACCACTGAAAGTGCGATTAATCACGCCGATTTTGACCTAATTGCTGAAAAATATTTAGGTACAGTGTTTATTCTAAGTGAATCACTTTATAAAGATATCAGTACATTAGGTACTTCAATTGCTTGCCTAGCGATTGTTGACTTACCCAACTCAAGTGAAGCGCTCAACTTTACTGAAGACACCTTAATTTTAGACAATATTCAAGATCCTGGTAACGTAGGTACTTTGCTCCGCTCTGCGGCTGCAGCGGGTATTGAACAAATTGTATGTACTAAAGGTTCAGCATCGCTTTGGTCTCCACGTGTTTTACGTGCAGGCATGGGCGCGCACTTCTCAGTACATACTTATGAAAATATCGTCCTTGAAGATATTTTGCCAAAGTTCAAAATTCCTGTTTATGCTACCAGCTCACATCAGTCTGAAAACCTATATTCAAAAAATTTACGCCAGCAATGTGTATGGATTTTAGGTAATGAAGGCCAGGGTGTGTCTGAATATGCATTAAAACATGCGGAAGCAGTTGCCATTCCCCAACCTGGTGGACAAGAATCACTTAACGTCGCAATTGCCGGTTCAATCTGCTTTTTTGAGATGGTTCGCCAACGTCAGTAAAATCGTTACTTTATTTTATTAAGACGCGACCATTCAAAAAAATAGATTACACTAGAAAAATAATAATTCTTTTTGTCAACCTAACCATTATTTCCAACGTTATTTAAGTATGAATATGGAAATAATGGTGGGTGTCCAATGACAGGATTTTCCATCCCTATGGATTTAGCACCCAAACAGTCCGAGACCCAAAATAGTAGTGTTCTGAAGAGCACAGCTGAATCTCGCCTGAAAAACTTCATGAATGAAGTAACGGGACGTGCTTTAGTAATGATGGAAAGTGCAACACACGGACAACATGGCATTGCTATGGATTTAGTCCAAGAAGCATTTATATCATTGCATAAAGCCTATGCTGACAAATCTACAGATGAATGGTATCCCCTGTTTTACACCATTTTAAATAATAAATTGCAGGATTGGCGTCGTAAAGAGGCTCGCCGTTCTCAACCATTTTCTTTATTCAGAAAAGTTAGTCTTGATGACGATGATGTTGAATTGCAAGATGTTGTTGATGAATCAACGCCTAATCCATTCGACTTCTTAGATCAAGCAGTTACTGCAGATGAAATACAAAATGCCATTGCAGAGCTTCCTGTTCGCCAGCAACAAGCATTTATGTTGCGAGCTTGGGAAGGTTTCGATACGCATACCACTGCAGAAATTATGAATTGTTCCGAAGGCAGTGTGAAAACACATTACCACCGTGCCATTCAAGGCTTACGTACCGCTTTGGCACATTTGAATCCACATATGGGAGGATCATCCGAATGAAACAAGATGATTTCTTAAAGCAAGTAACTTCCAAGCTTGATGGACTCGCACAGCATCACAAAGACAAAGCCAATGTCATGAATAACGTGCTTGAAGAAATTCACCAGCATGAAACTTCTCGCTACGGCTTTTGGAAAATGTCAGGCTTTGCGTTAGCCGCTGCAATCGCTGGTTTTGTTGTATTACCGAATGCAACTATTTTAGATGAGAAACCACAAAATCAAGTGATTTCAACCCCAAAACTCTCACCTCAAATGGTGGAAGATCTTGAAATGTTAATGGTTCTGGGTGAGGACAAAGTTCCACATGGCAGCTAAAAAAATCGCAATTGCATTTTGTGCATTCAGTTTTTTGCAAACAAGTTTTGCAGGCTTTGATCGTTTTTGGATTTTCTCTAAAGACGCGGATACTCAAGTCAATGAAACTTGGGATGCATTATCTGATGTTGAGCAACAAGCACTCATAAAAAAATACCAAACTTTGAAAGAAATTCCTGCTGCACAAAGCGTTAGCTTACAGCAACGTATGGATTGGTTTACTCAACTTCCTGATGCAGAAAAACAGCGCATGCGAGAAACATGGCAAAAAATGAGTACGTTAGAGCGTAAAGAATTAGCCACACGTATGCAAAGTGCAGCTCCAGATGAACGCTCAGCTATTCGTGATGAGTATATTAATAAATACTTGCAACCCGCTATTACAGTGCATTAAGTTAGACACTTTTTTAATATGTTTGCCAATAAAAAACCCTCTGTGAGAGGGTTTTTTATTGCTATTGAATTCTAGTTCATTCGACGACGATAGACTACTAAACCAAACAAACTGATTAAACCTAATATTCCAAAAGATCCACCACCACTCGATGAGGTATTGGTGTTTTTAGCTGTATTTTTCAAAGTTAAAATACCAATATTGGATTTTGCTCCCTCGGAATCAAATACCGAATATTTGACAGGGTAATCAAATTGGCTCAGATTATTTTTCACACTAAAAGAAAGCTTTCCACCATAGCAGGTCTCTTTGACATAACTCCCTGGACACTGTCCACTGCGTTCAGCTGTAAAATTCAGGCCCGCAGGAATGCTATCTAAATGAATCGGCAAATCTAATCCATTAACATCTTTATTCCACAATGCTTTGCCTGAAGGGAGTGTAGCTAATGGACCATCTCCCTCCTCACTGGCATTCAGCATTAAGTTATCAATGTTCAAAGTCAAATTACTTGATGGATCAATTGAATAAGTTTTGCTTTCAACAATTGGTTCAATATTTTTAAATACAGCTTTTAGAATTCCTGAAGAACTATTTGATGTATTGGTTTTTTCGGTCAAAGTATATTGGCAAAATGCGAAATCTGTTGCATCCGTTACATCTCCACCCGCTCTATAAATCACAACTTTATGAAGTTTAGCATCCCATTCACATTTCAAATCATCTAGATCACCACCAACTACCGATGCCTGGCCTGATGCGATTGTAATTTCTGAACCAATTCCCAGCGGTTTTGCACTTACCGTATAATTATCTGCATTTAACTTCTGTAATTGTCTTGATTGGGTGCCAATCACAGTTACTTCTTGAGGTAGCGATTTTTCAAAAGGATTAAAATAAATTGCCCGATATTTTAAATTGTTTTTCAATGCAGCTAGTTCAGCTTCTTTGACCGATAAGTCTTCTTGATTCGCAATTTTATATTCTTTATATACGGGATCATTAATATCTGCTTTAAGTCCATCAATTTCATCTTGATAACCTTTTACTAAGACCTTTATCGATGAATTTGTTAACTCATCAACATCGGCTGCCGTAAGATCCATGGACTCTACAGAACCAATTTCACAACTATTGCGAGAATCTGGATTAAGTTGCAAAGTCCCATCTGTAATACGAACCAGTCCTCTTTGATCATTTTCCGAACAATTACTAAGACCAGTATTCATTAGGCTTGTAGCTAAATTCGTCTTCAGAGGATAATACAAAGGTAAATATAGGTTATATTCAGATGTTTCCTGTAAAGGTGTGAGATAAGTCGATATCGCATTATTTTTTACATCAATATTCTTTATAGAGCTATTGGTGCTAGTCAAAACACTTTCAGGTAAATCACATAATGCTTCTGTTAACTCAAAAGCATTACCTGTCGCGTAAAATGTTTGGGTTTTATCAGGTACTGTATTATTCAGATATCGACAAGATTTACCGGTTTTATTAAATGCTAAGACATTAAAAGCCAATGATTTAGAACCATTTTTATCATAGTAATAAGTACTGTAGGCATCATTTTCAACAATGGTGTTACTGGTAAAGCTGAATAAAGATGCAGCACTTAGACGCTCAACACTATTGTTTACCGTATTATCAATCGCTTTGATAATACTACCTGTTGTTGCACTTGCCCTATTTTTTGCTATGGTATTTGCCATCAGTACTGAAGTAACTTGGCCACAGTAATCAAATATACTTTGACTATTCGCTGAACCATTTTCAATAAAGCTACTTTGGGTGAAACTAATATTAGGCTTACTATCACCAAAATTACCCACACAATCCATTGCCAAGACGGTATCTTTAGGTGCCTGATTTGACTGCACTAATGTACTCACTAAATCTACATTTTTTTCGGTGTTTAACGTAGAGGCATAAATTGCACCACCTGCAATATCCGCCTTAGAGTTATCAATAATGCCGTTACTAAGCACAAAACTTCCGCCGACATTTACAGCTCCCCCTCGGGTATTAGAATATCCATTAGTTATAGTCAAATCATTATAAAACCAATACAATGGTGCAATGAGTTATTCAGAACATTTTAGACGTAAAATTTTAGCTAAGCTTGAGGAAGGTTATTCTATTCGAGCGGTAGCTGCACAATTTGAAATT
>NZ_VPDH01000132.1:0-4037 GCF_013417785.1 Acinetobacter sp. YH12227
GCCATTTTTCTTTATACTGTCACTGAGGCAGGTTGGACATTTGATTTCTAGAGTTATTCGCATTTCTCTATTTTATCAAAATTCAACCTGCTTTGTTTCAGCATACTTTTTGAAACACCACCAAAATTTTAAATGAATAGTCATGTTTAAAATGATGTGTTTCCACGTCAAGTTGAGTCACTTTGCAGTCGTCTACGCTGTGAATTTAGGGCAGCTCTGTTAAACTACCAATTCACATAGCACGATGAGACACCATGAGTTTAGCCAACCTGATTGATGAATTAAATCCTCAACAAAAACAAGCCGCAACAACAGAAGCACAGCATAGCTTGGTTTTGGCAGGAGCAGGTTGTGGTAAAACCAAAACCATCGTGGCGCGTGCTGCCTTTTTAATTGATCAAGGCGTGCCTGCCAATCAAATTCAAATTTTGACTTTTACCCGCCGTGCGGCCAGTGAAATTGTGGCGCGTGTTGAACTTGCGCTTGGTGAGCAGGCCAAAGGTTTAAGAGCATCGACTTTTCATACCTTTTGTATGTACCTATTACGCCGCATTCCCAAAGCCTTTGGTCTAGAACAGTTTTCGATTATTGATCGTGATGATCAACTCATGATGTTCCGCCTGATTCGTGGCCGTGATGATAAGAAAAACCCCAATCACTTGCCCAAGCCGAAAGAACTTTGTGATCTGTATTCCTTTGCGCGGAATACACGTCAGAAACTCAGCATTGCCATGGAAAAGCAAATGCCCGAGTACTTTGCGTTGAAAGATCAAATCGCGGATATCATGAAAGAATACGAAGCCCGTAAACGTGCGCGTAGTTTTCTCGATTATGACGATATCTTGGCGATTGTGGCGAAAGCCTTAGCTGAGTCAGATGGTTTGGTGGATTATGTGGCTTCGATTTGTCGCCACATGTTGGTCGATGAAATGCAGGATACCAATCCACTGCAATGGGCATTACTTGAGCCATTAAAGGAACGTGTCAGTTTGTTCTGTGTTGGCGATGATGCACAGTCCATTTACGGTTTCCGTGGTGCAGATTTTGAAAATATTCATCATTTCAAAGAGCGTGTACCCGACGCACAGATTTTCAAACTCGAAAAAAATTATCGTTCAACCCAAGAAATTTTAGACCTGTCCAATTGGTTGCTAGATGAAAGCGAAATCAAATACGACAAAAGACTCGATGCTTATCGAGGGGAGGGTGTGAAGCCGAAAATGCACATTTTCCCAAATGAATTTGATGAAGCCAAATGGATTGCCATTGATATTAAAGAGCGACACTACCTTGAAGGTAGTAAATGGTCAGATCACATGGTCTTAGTGCGCTCTAGTTTTGCTGCACGACATATTGAAGCAGCGTGTATCGCTGCGAATGTGCCATATCGTTTTATTGGTGGTATGAAACTACTAGAAACCGCACATGTAAAAGACTTACTGAGTGTACTGCGTGTGGTGGCGAATCCATTAGATGATATTGCATGGATGCGTTTTTTAACCTTGTGGAATGGTGTGGGTGATGTCGGAGCGAGCAAACTGTCACAGCAAATATTACTTGATCCCGAAACGCAGGCGATTAGTGAAAAGCTAGAAAAATTTGGCAAAGTCCCAGATCAAGCCATTTTGATGATGAAGCAAATGTCGGTGTTGAAAGATCAGGTCAAAGAATGTGTAAGCTTGGCTGTTCAAGCGATTTCTGATCAATTGGCAGAAAACTATAAAAAAGATTGGAACCGCCGTCAGGGTGATTTTGATTTGGTTAAGCAACTGGCATCAAAGCATACACAGCTCAGTGAGTTTCTGGAAGAGTATGTGCTCGATCCTGTGTCTATTTCTGAAATTGAACGGCAATCAGATAGTGATGTGGTCACTTTGATTACCATTCACTCTGCTAAAGGGACAGAACAAAAGGTTTGCTATGTGGCAAATGTGACGCCGGGGCAATATCCACATGCGCGCGCGCAAGGTAATTTTGATGAAGTCGAAGAAGAGCGTCGTGTGTTATACGTGGCCCTCACACGTGCGCAGAATGAATTGATTCTGACCAAGCAAAACTTAAATCATTGGGCACGTGAAACTGTAGATGAGCAAGGGCGGAAAGTAGAAAGTTATTTCTTAAATGATTTAACCCGAAATTTATGTAGCTTAGAAACCCATTATAAAACCCGTCAACAAACGGTAAAAAGTGCGTTAATCGAAAGAAAATCGATTAATTTAGATTTTGGCATCGATCTCGATTAAAATAGATCTTTGTCGTGATTTACACGCAAGTTAAAAAGCAAAATAGACCATGCTTTTTGATGATGCTGTCTATTTGGAAAATTTAATGAATATTTTAGTACGTAACTTAGAGCGTTCAATTACTGAGGCTGAATTGGTTGAACTGTTTAAACCATTTGGTACTGTAAATTCTGCTGTAGTTGTTATGGATGCAGGCACAAATAAGTCTAAAGGTTTTGGCTTTGTAGATATGCCGAATGGCCGTGAAGCGATCAAAGCGATCAAAGGTCTGAATACCTTAAAAGTGAAAGGTATGGGCATTCGCGTTAAGGCTGCTGAAGATAAGCCTGAAGCAAAATAAAAAAAGGGAGCAAGTCGCTCCTTTTTTTATGCGTAAAAATTGATGATTTTGATTGTGAAAATGGCATATGCCATTTAAGTTATATAAGCCAAAATTTTTTTAAATACTAAGGAATATTTCCTCATGTCTCGTGTTGCTCGCTTTCATGCCGATCGTACCAATCAAAAACTCTATTTTGCGCGTTTATCGTGTCAACAGGCAGAGCAGACCGATCATGTTCAACAAGCACAAGCACATCGAGAGGCTGCTGTATTTCATCTGCATGGCGCAGTTTTAGCCTTCTTACAAGAACTGGTTCGTTACTATCGTTTAAATGATCTAGCACCAACCTTGAAGTCCATTGAGAACCTGATGGCGGATAAGGGACAGGTTTCACCTGAAGTCACTGTCATGCAGCAATTGGCTAAGCAGGGCTTTATTGCTGAATTAAAACGTGCCTATCGTTTTTGTCAGTATGCACCAGAGCCGACAGCGCCTGAACCAGAAGATGAGACTTCATCTAATTTGATTATCAAAGTGACTCAAACACCACAGGCTTGGTTACCAGATACAGCAATTTTGCGTGAATGGCATCGTGATCTGACACAGCTGATTGATGGCTTTCGTAATGAAATGGTGGAGTTTTAATCTGACCATTGACGCTTGAATTTATAAAATTCAACCCGATATAAGATGATCTAGGTAATGCAAAGCGCTCATGCCTTTGTCACCATGTGGTACATGGAGGATGTATGTCGATAGAACAATTGAAAGAGTTATTTGGAAATCAGGAAGCGATTCTTGAATTGGTCCAATTAGAAGGTGGTGAGCTGGCATTACGTAATGCAGGCTCTGAAAGTGAACCTTTGGTAACTATTCAGTTTAATGAAGAATTACGCTCGATTTTGGGTGAGCAAATGAATGTGATCGCCCAGCAAATGATTCAGGCCGCGCTTTATGGCTTGCTGGAAAAGCAAGTTGATGAATGGCATGCTGAAGTGGTGGATGAAAAGCCTAAATATATGAGCTGAATGTATATAAAGAAACGCACCCATCGGTGCGTTTTTTATTGTTTATTTAACCCTAAGTAAGTCATGGATTTAAGTCGGTGAAATCGTCATTGAACCTAAAAATACGATAAAAATACCGATCAGCTGTAAGAAGAATGGATTTTTTGCATCAGACCAATACAGGATAAGAAATACAATTGATATTGGATAAAAGAGTAAACAGCCTATTCCCCATAAAATACTTGTTCTAAATGCGGCAATTAAAAATCCAATGGCACCGATAAAAATAATGGCAAAGCCTAAATACATCAGGAACATCTTATTTACTCAATTTGATTTTTTGGTGGTGTTTCAAAAAGTATGCTGACATTAAATGAAGCCATTATTGATGTAAAAAAAGGTTAAGTCGAAAGCTTTAAAATGGTTTTCAATCTTTTTTGAAAAATTACAACTCCTTCTAAAACC
>NZ_VPDH01000133.1:0-3870 GCF_013417785.1 Acinetobacter sp. YH12227
ATTTCACTAAAAACTGCTCGAGGTACACCAACCAAGCGCTGGAATTCAGAATCTGAAAAACGATTTAATTTCTGATATTTCATGAAATCTATATTGAGGCAGTTTTTACTTTCGCAAGAGGTCTAATTTATTATTATCTTCTAAAACTACATCATTCAAATCTGGATTTTCAGAAAAATAATTTTCAATAACAAGCTGTTGACCATCTTTGGTTTTTATAATAAGGGAATTACCGACACGTTCCGCACTTTGTATATTTTCTCTCGTGGTATGAATAACAACGACTGAAGCCTCATTTAAAGTTACTTGATTGGTTTGTACATTTTCAAGAACATTATGATGCTCTTTAGATACGACTTGTACCTGCAACATGGGATTTCTCCTATCGGGCTTATTTATAGTTAATAGTTCTAATAAAGTTTTAGTAACTTCTAAATTGAAGTTATTTCCGATTACATGTTTTTACCTAGCTGAAAGGCTTTGTTGCATAAATATGTAAGCATCTGATTTAAATAAATTTAATTTTAGATCAAAAAAATAATCAAAACTTTTAAAATCATATAGTTATGAAATCTTTGTGCAACAAAGCCAATTAAGAAACACTTGTATAGTTATTTTCTAACCTGATGATTTCATAAAACAATTATTATAAACCCATAAAAAAAACCTGCATTTAGCAGGTTAAATTCACAGTTAAGTATTTATTTTTTATTAAGTTGTTCTTCAAATATTTTTAAGCGCTTATAAATAGATAGCAATTCAATGATTGTCGGCCATGAGCTAATTAAATATTGAAATGATTCACGCACTTTCCCGAATACATTTCCAATTTGCATCATTAATCCTAATGTAATAGTGCCAGCTGCAATACTAGGAAATAGAATAAAAGTACCGTATATATTATCCAATTGTAAGTACCAGATACGAACCAAATTAAAATATGCATAGTGAAAATAAAGTCTAAAGTAATTAAATCTAACTTTTGAAAAAAGCACTTTTAATGTTTGAGGTTGTGCGCGATCTGCATAATCTTCGCCATACACCAACTCTTTGCGATACGCCGCTTCTACTTTCTGATTATTAAATTCGAGTCCTGGTAATTTATAGCCCACAATCATCAGTATGAGCGTACCCACTACTGACCAAGCCACCGCAGCCCACATTAATGCATGCGGAATTTCACCAACTATTGGTAATTCTTTTACATGCGCAGACAGACTAAATAAAACAGGTAAAAAAGCAATTAAAGTCATCACCGCTTCAACTAAACTCACACCTAAACTTTCTGTGGTTTTTGCAAAGCGCATCGTATCTTCTTGAATTCGCTGAGATGCCCCCTCAATATGTCTAAGCTGATCCCAATGCAAGGTATAAAACTCATTCATTGCCGTACGCCAGCGAAATACATAATGACTTACGAAAAATAAGTTCAATACCGCAAACGTGACATAAACCAATGCAATATATAAAAATGTCATTATTCCCATATAAAGATCATTTACATTGCCGCCACCACTACTCAACATCTTTTGAATCAAATCATAAAAAGGGCTATACCAAGCATTAACAACCACACTCATTTGGACACCGAACCAGATATTAAACAATATTAATGCTGTGCCCCAGACTGACCATGGTTGCCATGGATTGCTTGACTTTACTTTCCAGGCCAGTGAAAAAATACAACTAGAGATAAAAAACCAAAGATAGAACCATATAAAGGAAGGTGACCAAAAACGGCTCACACCAATCGGTAATTCGGCTTGATGATAGTTCTCTGGTAAACCTATGATTGTTCCCCATTCACTGCCACCACTATACCAAAGCGCGATATTGATAAAAAACCAAACAATGAAGGACCCAAAAAACCATTTGGGATTTGGAAAAAAAGATTTAAACATCTGCTAAAAGAATTCCTTTATTTTTTTCTTTTCAAACTAACCTGCAATGATAAAGCTTAAAAGTTATATTACATTCAGTTTTATAGATAAATTATGTTCGAAAACACAATCTGATATATCTCATTAAAACTTTACGTAGATTTTTCATTCATTGTGTGCCCAATCAAGTGATCTAATGCAATTTTTAAGCACATAGCTGAATTTAAGCTGAAATTTTAACTTTTATTTCTTCGGAAAAGCGTATTTCAATAAAGAGAACTATTCGAAATACGAATAAAATAATGAACACTAATCTAAGCCGTATCTTTAGCACGAAGTTGCACAAACTCATTTTTTACTAAAAAATAAAATTCATGGGCATAAAAACAATAATTCCGATATAAATACCCAACTAAGTGAAAGAAATATTTATGAAAAAAAATATTTGAGTGATCCTACAATATTTACAAAAATAGTTAATTCACCAATAATATGCTAAGCTCAATTAACAACCAATGCTGATATGGGGAAGTAAAATGGAAAGCACGATTGTAGAACTTTTGCAACCAGTGACTTTAGAAAAAGAAAATTGTAGTCCCCCTTGTTTTTGAAACGGGAACTGTACTGAAAGTCGTGATGCAAACTCCTGAAGGCCTATTGGTCAGTAATGATAACAATTTTAACTTTATGATTTCATTGAAAGATAAAAACCAAGTTTGGCGTGAAATTTAATTGATATCTATGCAGCCAGTTATATCACCCCCTACCTACAGTTGATATAACTGGATAAACCCATTAACACCAATTTTTTTTTGATTGTTAATGTATCTATCTTAACTATAAACTTCATAAAGCCCCGCTTCTTTCATTTGTTTTGGCTTTTTATTTTTAATAAAAAATATTTTTCCCAATGCTCAATTTTATAGATAGGTTAAATATGTCAAATTTAGACATAGCTATTAACTTGGCTACACAACGTCATGCGGGTCAAAAGGACAAAGCTGGACAAGATTATATTCAACACCCTTTACGTGTGATGAATGCCGTCGATACTCAAGATGCTAAAATTGTGGCCATATTGCATGACATACTTGAAGATACAGAAACGACCGCTCACGAATTAAACTCCTTAGGTTTTGCTACACATATTGTAGACGCGATTCAAGCATTGACGAAACAAGCAGGTGAAACCCGTTTGCAAGCTGCTGAACGCACTGCTCTTAATCCATTAGCAGTAAAAGTCAAACTTGCTGACTTAATGGACAATATGGATGCCTCTCGTTTAACTCAGATAACTGAAAAAGATGTCGATCGCATGGAACAATATAAACTTGTTATGTCTCGATTATTAGCCGCTCAGAATAGCTGATTTAATTAAATACATATTTATATTTCTATCGAGCGAATAATTAATTATTAATATATTTCAATATGTTAAACAAACTAAATTTCTAGATCAATTTAATTAAACTAAAAAACTAGATATCTAAATCTATTAGGCTTTTATATTGTTTACAAATTCTATTTGCAAAATAAGGTTGAATAAATAAATCAAATATCATTTTTCAAGCACCCAATATATTGCATGCTTTTAAATAGATATTCTAGATATTTACTATTGAAACAGTTTCTATTTATCTGTCTATGCACCCTATAAGTAAGACGAACAACAGCTTCACAAACTGAAGTGCCAACTGCTCCCTCCCATTCAGACATGAACGGTATAATGGACATTTCGATATTATTGACCAGCAGTAGTCACAGGTAGAGATAAACCGTTTTCATGAGAGAGGCTATACGACTTCTTATTCTGTTGCGCTTTTCTACATTCTGTATCGGTGGGTTTCATCTGTACTTACCCTATGAACCGTACCGGGTTTGTCGGAGACTTTTTTATTTAAGTTAGGCCACCTGACCTAACGGGTTAATCTTATCATAGTACATTGCTTCAAAATCAAAAGGTGATACATAACCTAGTGCACTATGTACA
>NZ_VPDH01000134.1:0-3861 GCF_013417785.1 Acinetobacter sp. YH12227
GGACAAGCATCGTCATTTTATTATGGTCAGCCTCAGGGTGAAGTGTGTCTAATCAACAGGGTTTTCGGTCTCTAAGTACTTTTTAAAGGGAACATCATCGACTCAAATCTCTATTTGCAACAGTGCCCGATGGACTACATCTACTCGTAGACTCTACAGGCATGAAGTTTCTAGGTGAGGGCGAATGGAAACGCAAGAAACATGGAGCTGAATATCGTCGCCAATAATGACGTATAAAGTTTTATCTAATTTTTCTTTTTATCCAATTTAAAATTAGGTGCGTACACGGCCTCAACTTTCAATAAAGTATAAAAGGTGTTTGTGTAGGCAATACCCTTACTTTTGATAAGCCAAAAGAAAGCAAAAGCCTTTGTTACCCATACATAACATCCCTATTATGATGGATAACGTGTGGCATCCCTGCCACACTCGTGTATCCAAACGTTGCTTAAATTAAACTATGTAATAGTGGCGACATAAAGGTGCTCTTATCGCTATATATTAAAAACTTAGTGGAACACTGTTTCTAAAGCTTTTAAACCCACTTTGGGATCAAGTAGACCGTTGTAAATTTCAGGGATTTCACGTTCCACCCCAAAAAATTCATAAATGGCAAGCATCGCCCCACGAACTGAATATTCCACAGTAAAGACCACGTCATCTTCAATTTCCACAAACTGTCCAAGGAAAGCAAAGTTTTGTGAGCCTTGTGGAATTACCTGTGGACGATCCCCCGGTTTACGGCAGGCGAATAGGGCAGAGGCGTATGGCATCATGGCTGTGGTAACATCAGTCGTTGTCAAAACATGATCTAAAATGTCGTCAAAACCGAGCTGTTTAATCAGTTCTGTTAGGATTTCTTGCCCCGTGGCTTCGGACATTGGTTTTTTGATGTAATCGCCTATATGGTCAATTTGGAAACCGTAGCCCCATAAGGTATATAAACCTTCAGGTAAGTCGGCAAAGTGTGGCTGTGCAGGAACCACGATGGATAAATGCCAACCCGACTCATACCAAGTCATGAGTGCGCCTGTGCCTGGTTCATTGCCTGTATAGTCAATAATACGTTTAAGTAGCACGTCATCTTTCATGGTCAGAGTGAAAGACTCCCACTTATGTTCATCGACATTGCCATAAAAAGTCATTGGACGGCCAAAGTCTGGGGCTTTTTGTGCCAGCGTTTCCCAAAGCATCCAGCCATGATCTTCTCGATGACGAATAAGGGCAGGCACGTCATGATTACCGCCATAACGTGAGTCTGCTGTAATAGAGCCTAAAGTGAAAATAGCTAAATCATTGGCTTTCAGATTAATTTGCTCTGAGCCTTCAGGCAATTGTACATATAGGCGTGAAGCGTAGCGTTCTTGAGTTTCAGCATTGGTAATGAAGTCTGCATCTGTGACATAGTGTCCAAAACGCACATCGACGCCTTGTGCGACTAACCAACGCTGTAGGGGCAGAATCATCGAGTCATATTGGTTGTACTTGGTACGTTTCACACCCGCTAAGGTATGAATGCGTGGCAATTCTTGAATAAAACGCAAGAAATAGCGTCTTAACTCTGCTGCACTGTGCCATTTTTGAAAAGCGAAAGTCGTGCGCCACATGCGCCAGAAATTGGTTTCAAAAAAGGTTTCATCAAAAAACTCATCAATGCGGCGACTGCCAATTTTTTCTTCTTTTGAAGCTAATAGGCGCAGCATCTGTGCACGATGTAGCGTATTCAGACCAAGCTTTGCTGCATCCGCAATGACATGTTCGGCATCAATCAACCGTGCATTGGCGTGGGTTTTCACTTTTTCATTAAACTCACGACATTCTTCACGCACCGAAATGTCTGGATTTTCCAAAGATGGAATACTGGAAAATAAGTCCCATAGGCACAAATAAGTTTCATCGGTCAGCATTCGCCCACCACGTGTTACCCAAGCTTGCGCGGCATGCGGTGTATGTCCACCATCCATCGAACCACCTGAAATATCGAGTTCTTCTAATATATGGATATTTTTGGCAGGGACTTTGGCATCACGGATTGCAAATGCAGCAGCAGCCATACCTGCGATACCACCACCAATAATCCAAAGATGGGACTGTTGTGCGTCTAATGGGGTGCGCTTCTTCTTTTGCATGGTTCACCTTTAATAATGATGTTAAAAACTATGAAGTATAAAATGTGATTTAGAAAAACCTTAAAAATAGTATGACTTTTTATATATGAAAAATGTATGAAATGGGAAGCAATTTACTCATTATATTTTGTAATCAAAAAAATGTAAGTAATGGTTATTTTTAATACACATTTGTATTTTTTTTAAAATAAAATATGATTTAAATAATTGATTTTATTATTTTATAGAGTAATCAATCTATTTTGATCATATTTGTTTGTGTCTGAAGAATGTGTTTGAAACTAGGCTTTCTATTGATCATTAAAAGATATAATTGAATAATAGATCTCTTTCATAAATCAAAAAACGAGCACCTTTTTGATTGATATTTGTACTCTAATTTTCTTAGCATTCGTGCATAATCTGCGGATGAAATACATTGATTCAAAGAAGCTTTCTGAAACACAGTTTAAGCGATATACAGGCATCTCATGGTCAACCTTTTATTTAAATGGTTGAGCAATTGCAGAAGCATGTTCCAGCTAAAGGCAGACCACCCAAGTTAAGTGTGGAGGATCAGGTTCTGCTCTGTCTGAACTATTGGCGGGAATACCGAACTTTATTTCACATTGCTACGAGTTATGGGGTTTCAGAGCCTACAGCCTCAAGAATTGTACGTCATGTTGAAGATTGCCTGATTCAGTCCAAGCTGTTTAATTTACCGAAGAATTTGCCCGAAAGCGAAGGCATAGACTGGAATGTGGTGATCCTGGATGCCACAGAAATTCCAATTCAAAGGCCTAAAAAAACAGAAGAAAAACTATAGTGGCAAGAAAAAGACCCATACCTTTAAAGTACAGGCCATCATCCATTATAAAACTCAGCAAATTCTGAGTTTATGCACTGATCGCGGTACGGTGCATGATTTCGAGCTATTCAAACGCAATTTAAAGCAGATTCCTTCAGGAGCTTTTATCCTTGCAGATAAAGGCTACCTGGGAATTTATGCTGTGTATCCTAATAGCCTGTTGCCGTTAAAAGCCAAAAGACGCTGTAAACTGGATCCTGAACTCAAAATCTATAATCAGGAAATCAACAAAAGAAGAATCGGGATCGAGCATGTATTTGGGCACTGTTGCAAATAACCACGAATGGTAAGCTGAAGACTGTTTTAGCTAAAGATGCAGCATATGAATCCTTTCCATGGTCGGCATTTTCAGGGCGAAATCATTCTTTGGGCTGTGCGCTGGTATTGTAAACATGGCATTAGCTATCGTGAACTGCAGGAAATGCTGGCCGAACGGGGTGTGAATGTTGATCACACGACTATTTACCGTTGGGTTCAACGTTATGCTCCTGAAATAGAAAAACGTTTACGCTGGTATTGGCGTAATCCTACAGATCTGAGCTCGTGGCATATTGATGAAACCTAAGTAAAACTGAATGGACGATGGTCTTATCTGTATCGTGCAGTCGATCAACGTGGCGATACCATTGATTTTTATCTTTCTTCTAGACGTAATACCAAATCAGCATATTGTTTTCTTGGAAAAATTTTAAATAATGTGAAGAAGTGGCAAATTCCACAAGTGATCAACACGGATAAAGCACCCACATATGGACGTACTTTATCACGGTTAAAGCGAGAAGGAAAATGTCCAGTAGATATTGAGCACAGGCAGATTAAGTATAAAAATAATGTCATTGAATGTGATCATGGTAAGTTAAAGCGGATCATCAGGGCCACATTAGG
>NZ_VPDH01000135.1:0-3856 GCF_013417785.1 Acinetobacter sp. YH12227
GCCAGGCCTCAGCATTTTATTATGGTGATCCCCTGGGCGAAATGCGCCTGGTAAGCAGAGTTTTTGAAATGTAAGGCCTTTGAATAAGACAAAAGGCTGCCTCATCGCTAACTTTGCAACAGTGCCGAAATTTCTCTTAAAAATGAAAATTATAAGCATGATAAAAATAATTTTTTAAAACAATGGCAGCAGAAATTTCCAGAGCAATCATCTGATGTCATTTTTACTCTGCTGCATTACCAGCACTCTGCTGATCAAATAAATTCAAGAGCATTGCAAAGAAAAGAATATAACGATCAACATAAAAGCTTGGGTAAAAAGACCTCTAAAACACTGCAAGAAAGCTTTCCATTTTCTTCAAGCTTTGATTCCTCGAAAATAACGTCTTACGCAGATTTTTTAAAGTTTTTCCCCCCCTCACATCACTTGCTTATGCAACAACAATTTTTATTTGATCAACGTCAATCTAAAAATTTTATTTGCCAAGATAACCCTAGGATTGAAAAAGCAAAAATCCTCTTTGATCAGAATGAACCGATAGCCATTCAAAATAGATATGGAATCCTGGTGTTCAGTAATTATTCCGTGACCCGACTACAACAATGTATAAAAGCACTTGATTCTAAAAAGAAAGGAACGCTCAGGGGTACGTCGGAATTTAAAGAATTGTTCCACGCCACTGTAAAAGATCTCAAAGAAAAAGAACAGATTATCGACACAAACCATGAGAGAGTATTACCAAGTTTCGAACGTCTTTCTCAAAACAATATCGAGTCGTGTTTTACTGAACTCTTTAAAAAATTTAGATCCACGCACACAAATCAAAGTACAGCCATTATTAAAACTTGTTTGCTCTTAAATTGTTGCGGTTTACCAATGGAGTCACTGCAATCAACATTAAAAAAATGTGTTGATGAAAAGAAATTGCCTGATATTAATAAGCAAGATCAGGATCTCCTCATGCTTAGGATCCAAAATCTGATTTATACTCAGCATAAAGAACTAAATAAGCAATATTTCAATTCATCTGAGATTGAACAATGTTGGCAACTTTATTTTAATCTACATATTTCTCCACTCAAGCAGCCAAAAGAACACAAGCACAACTCTCAGTCTTCATCTTCAACACTAGAATTAGAGCTCGTGCCTAAGGTTGAGAAGAAAAGAACAATCAAACTTCCTGAAAATTTAGCTGAATCTGAGTTTGAGCAAATGCTGCAATACTTTGAATACACTCGAAGACTCAAGCTTCAGAAAAAACAAGAAGGAGAACGCTTGAATACATTAGAATCTTCAAAGAAAATGTCTATACCTCATCAGCAATCCCAAATGACATCTCTTTTTAGAAAAGACTATGTAATCGAATACAAATTTGGACAAAAATTTTATCTGGACCAAAAAAAAGTTGCATTTTTTGAAACGAAAAATACATCAGAAATTACAGTTGTTAGTCATCAACATGAGCATATCCGTGATGCTTTATTCCTGGCAAGAGCCAAGTTTGGTGTTGTTTTAGTTTTTGGAACAGATGAGTTTAAAAAACAAGTACAACAAATTGCTGATTCAGAAGATATCAAAATTGAATTTAAAACCACTGCTCAGCAAAAAGTGAATGCTGCAATTGAGAATAGTCCAATTGGTAATTCAGCTGCTAAAAATGACAGTGCTGAACCAAAACCGCCAAGGAGAGAATTAAGTTTGGAACCTAAAGATCCTAGTATAATAAATAAGGAAGATAGAGCTGATAATTTCTATAAAAATCAATCTGTGACATCACGTAATAGTCGTAAAGAGTCCACGCAAGAAAATAGTTACGATTACGGACCTGGTTTTTAAAACAATTGCCTAATCGAATTTTTATGCAGCTTGAAATATGGTTTTAAGAATAGCCTAAGAATTATACTTAGGCTAATTCAAAAAAAATTTCAAGCGAATTAACATTTTCTATCTTCGATGAGTTACGAGTTAGAATTCAAAGAAAAAACTCTGAAGAATTTTGACAAATTTAGTTGTAATAAGAGTGATTGTAAATAAATAATCTATTGTGCTTAAGCTAATTTCTTTTCTACATTTACAACTTTAAGTTAGCGAAGATCTGTTGAACTGAGTCCTGAAAATGTGAATAGGCTTGCTGCCATGATATTTGTTTGTCCCCGAACACCATAGGAACAACAAAATTATTAAACCTGGCTTTATAGAGTGGATTACGACTTAATTCATTTAAACCAAATAACAATTCAGCAATCGGGTCTTCAACCATAAGAGTATGCTGACGACCATAACGCTCAATATCAGTTTTTATAACTTTAGTAGCTAAGTGCCCTAAATAAACAAAATCTTGTGGTTTACCATAGGTAATTTTAAAGTAGTCATACACATGTCGAACTAATGATTCATCATCAGCTCTTTCAGCATTTCTAGCAAAGGCCGCTGTACGCCTTAAAATTGCTATCAGCTTCTCGATACTGGTACTGACAATTGTGACGGAGGGAAAAGCATCGACTGGCTTCCCTTTCTTAGCCAAGTCATACACAAACGAGGTGATACTTCTAGATTCAAAAGGCTCAAGTAAGTCTGTTTCAACTAATTCCAATTTAATGAATGGTCGTAAACAGGGAGCTTGGTTGAAATGCTGAGGATATCGAATTAATAATTCCATATAACGATATTCATCCCAGACAACTGGTTCCTCTTCAATTGTAAAGAAATCAGATTGAGAGATTTTGTCTTGTACTTGATGAAGCAATTGTTTACGTACAACTTTAGCTTTAGAGCGACTTAATGCAATATTTGGTTTTGGAACTATTTTAATGTCCACATCTTCAGACATCCGATTTAACTGAATATTTGCTTTAGCTAAAGAAGTTCCACCAGCAAAAACCAAGTCATGCGTTTCAAATTCTAGAGACTGTAATAGTCTCAATAACTCGACAACATAGTAATCTTTTTCAACAATAGAAGTTGCACCAATACCAAGTGCATCAGCGACATCTGCAAACACATTTTTTATATCAGGCATTAATTTGGCTACGACCTACAGACAATTGGCGTGTAAAACGACGCGGGGTTTTAATTTGAGTAAAGGCTGGAATCTGGGTGGATTGACCAGATAAATATTTTTCCGTAGCCTCTCCTAACGTAACCTGCACATCCAATCTTTTTAATGCCTCTAAGATCACTGCATCCGCGCCTTCTGGACAGGCTGGCATTACTTTGCCGGTAATTTGATTTTTTCTTGCTTTGGTATAAATACCATAACCAACTTTAATTAGCTCACCTTCTTGAACTAAGTTTCGCAGAACTCTTCCAATTTGGTCATAATTCGCAATGTCATTAAAATCATCACGCATAAAAACATAACGTTTTGAGCGTTTGATGCGCATTTGCATTTTCGCTTTAGTTGTCATCGCATCTCCCTTATACATCAGTTTTCACATACCTTTAAACTAGCAAAAATACGACATTTTGTCGAGCAAAAATACGACATTATACTAGATGAGACTGTAGATAAATTACTCAGGAAGACAACTTTGTCTGATCTGACAGTTCTTGGTTGAGTTGCAGAATTCTATTACTCTATTACATTAAACAGCTGTAGATAACTACTTATGATCCAGAATTGGTTATCAAGCACCCTGATTACATAATAATCATAAGTTATACAACTTACACAATTTATGTGTCAGGAACCTGTCCACTTATGTACCTCTAAACACGTACGTGTTTTTATGGCACTGTTGCAAATAGTCGGTGGTGATAAACTTATCATCCCCTTTTGCTGATGGAGCTGCACATGAACCCATTCAAAGGCCGGCATTTTCAGCGTGACATCATTCTGTGGGCCGTACGCTGGTAC
>NZ_VPDH01000136.1:0-3844 GCF_013417785.1 Acinetobacter sp. YH12227
ACTGCTGGCTTGGCAATGTTTTTACTTTTGAGTAGTTCATGCAACAATGATAACCGAATATGGCTTATTGATCGGTACGAAAAATAATCACTAAATTGGTTGTTTTTTGATTTATGCAAGAGATCTAGTTTCGATCTGATCAAATTGTTTATAAAAAAGTGTATTTTTATCTAACCAAATTTCTTTAATATTCATTAATTTCTCATTATTTTTTTATTTTTCTTTCTAAAACAAGCCGATCATCTGACCGGCTTTTTATTCACTGCGAATTACTGCGCCATCAAGGCTTCAATATCTTCAACTGACTTCACTACAGCAGCAGTTAATACACGTGGGCCATTTTTCGTCGCTACCACATCATCTTCAATACGAATGCCAATACCACGCCATTTTTCATCTACAGTTTCATCATCCGGTGCAATATAAAGACCCGGTTCAACCGTCACGACCATACCTTCTTCATAGGCACGCCATTCACCGTCTTGCTTGTATGAACCGACATCATGCACATCCATACCCAACCAGTGACCTGTACCATGCATATAAAACTGACGGTAAGCTTCTTTTTCAATGATCTCGTCAATATCGCCTTGCATAATGCCAAGATCAAGCAAACCTTGAACCAAAATACGTACAGCAACATTATGTGGTTCTTTATAAGAGTTACCAATTTGAACTGCATTAATTGCAGCAATTTGTGAATCTAAAATCACATTGTACAAAGCTTTTTGTTCAGGACTGAATTTGCCATTCACAGGGAAAGTACGAGTGATGTCGGACGCATACAACTGATATTCACAAGCCGCATCAATTAAGACTAAATCACCATCTTTAAGTTCTTTGTTGTTTTCAACATAATGTAAAATACAGCCGTTTTCACCGCCGCCAACAATACTGTTATAAGACGGCACACAGCCATTTTTACCAAACACATAATTCAGTTCAGCTTCCAAAGCATATTCCATCATGCCCGGTTTAACGGTTTGCATTGCACGTGTATGTGCTTCTGCTGAAATATCCGATGCGATTTGCATCATTTCAAGTTCATCTTCAGATTTGTGCAGACGCATTTCATCAACAATACGATCAAGCTGAATCACCTGCGCAGGTGCACTTGCACCCTTTCGTGATTCACCGCTTGCAGTTGCAATCCATTTAGCAACGCGTGCATCAAAATCAGCTTGCTGACCAATACGATAAAATAATTTATCTTTATTTTGTAATTTTTCTAAAATTTCTTCATCAAGCAAATCGATTGCATAAGCTTCATCAGCTTCATAATCATCGACTGCCCCATCTACACCCGCACGATAACCATTCCAAATTTCCATTTCACGGTCACGTTCGCGGCAGAATAAACTGTAGCTATATCCTTCTTCTTCCGTATCAAAAGTTTCAATAACAGCAACCGCTTCAGGTTCTGCAAAACCTGTTAAATAAAAGAAACTACTGTCAGCTCGAAATTTATAATCTGCGTCGCGGTTACGCATGGCTTCTTTGCTCGTGGCAATAATTGCAATACTACGTAGTCCCATTTCACCTGCAAGGATGTCACGACGTTCTTGAAAATCCGCTTGAGTTAATTTCTTCATTTAAATACTTCTTATACCTGCTGGCTGATATTGTTTAAATTTTGATTCAATTGAATATGAATCTGTCAATCTATGCGAGGCATGTATAAAACCACGTAATACCTCACACAGATATAAGCAAAATTAATGCCTTAGCTTGGGCGATTTGGTGTAAACATTTCTACCACATTATTTGCCTCAACTGCAGAGACTTTTTTACTCACCACTTGTAGTAAAGGTGTTTCATCTACAGCTACTTTGGTGCGGCCCATAGACAAACTCACAGGAATTAAACGAACGAATTCGTATAACTCTTGGTAGCTTTCTTCACCTTCTTCATCATTGTCTGAATCTTCAAACTCAACCGCTGCCACATCTTGCAAGTGTTCGATTAACTCTTGTTCATTGGCACGTAAATGACCAGAAGCTAAACCGAAACCTAACACAACACCTGCACACCAGTCCGCTAATGCCTCAACACGCTCTGGTAAAAGGTGTTCATCGTCTGGCAATAAAGGAAGATAGTCTAATTCGTCATCTGAAAGAGAGTGAGCAACGTCTTCCGCTTCTTCAGTTAACAAAGCTAACGCTTCTTCGTTTAATTCTGGCACATCGAGTGTCGCCAATATCTGTTGCCACTCTTCACGGCTTGGTGGTTGTGACACACAAACTATACCTGTGAGTAATCCATGTAACTCACTTGGGCTTGAAATTTCTTCAATTTTAGAAAAATTGTGGGACCAATCTGACCAACCTGAAATATCGTCTTGCATTCGTTTATCCAATCTCTATACTTCGTATATATTACCTTTGTTTGCAATACTGTGCGACTACGTTATGTTAGAAGAATTACAGCGTCTCCAGGCGCATATTAGCGTTTTAAAAACGCGACTTGCGCAATTTGAAAGTGAAAATGATGCTCTGAATGATCAAAAAAATTCATCAGATGAACAGCATCATGCTCAAATTGTGCAAAAGAACGGCATTATCACCTCGAAACAAGAAGAAATTGAAACCCTGAATGAGCAATTGACTGATTCGCGTGCTCAACTTCAACAACTGAATACTGATGCGACCGCATTAGCAGATCGTTATAGCCGCCTTGAAAAAAGCTGCACAGATTTAAAAAATCGTTTTCAGGAAATTTTGGCAGAACGTAACGAGCTACGTATCATCAAAGAAAAGATGCAAAACGAACAGCGTCATGCTCAACAAGAAATTCAAGGTTTGCAGCAAGAACGTGAACGTTTATTGCAAAAAAATGAACACGCGAAAGCAAAAGTTGAAGCCATTATTCAACGTCTAGCCATTTTAGGTACCGCTCAGGATCACCACGCACAGGAAATCCAGCAATTGGCGCATCCGACTGAAACAAATGAGGAAGCATGAGCATGAGTGAACAAATTGCAGTAGATTTAAAAGTACTCGGCCACAGCTTTCGTCTTGCAACCACGTCAGATCAACAAGCGGATTTAGAACGTGCTGCACAGCTACTCAATGACAAGTACGATGAATTTCGCCGTAAGGCACCACGTATGGAGCCGAGCAAGCTCATCATTATGGTCGCGCTTGAGTTGATGCAAGAAGTGCTGTCGATGAATAAGAGCTTGCAGGAATATGCCAATTGCGAACTTTTGTTGCAAAATATTTTAGAACAAGTTGAAGAATTAACTGAATAATCGGTGGTTTAGTGATTATACTTTGCCCGATTGCTTCATTTTAAACGCTTTGTCTGCGTTTGGTGATTTGCCAAAAACACTGAATTCGTTATACTGAGCACATCTCTGAGGTGTTCGCCAGCTAGGTCTAATCCCCTGCCGATACTTAAACTTATGGATGTGTTCTGTATATTCTGAGCGTATGCCCTCCTTGTGTGGGAAACCCAGCGAGTGTACGTCGCGTCCACCTTGAACTCATCGGGTTCAGGGTCACGACATTTGCAGCGGCATCTTCGGAGTGTTTATTTGTTCTTTTATTTAAATAACTATAATCAAAAAATTAAATTGTCTTTTTATCTCTTTTTCTAAGTTTTACCTTTTTCACTTGATATCTGCTCTAGTGCTAATTGTGCTTTATCAAGTTGTCGATCCATTTCGGGTAATGCTTGCCGTAAATATTGTATAAATCCTATTCCTTCTTATTGGGTCACGGCTTTGTTGCACAAAGATTTGAAATGCAAAGCGCCCCTAATTGAGCCAAATTTAAGGCGTAACTTGGGTAAGTGGTCGACCTAATTCCGTAAATCTGTTAAGAACTGCTACACGTGCATGGAT
>NZ_VPDH01000137.1:0-3522 GCF_013417785.1 Acinetobacter sp. YH12227
GTAAATTTTCAGCGTTGCTGGCTCCCCGTCAGCCGGATTGGGTTGCATCGCAGGGGTGTCGAAAGAGTCAACTGCGGTCCAAAGCTGTTGGACTTGGGTGAAAAGGGCGTTTATTCTTCCTATACGTCGATCGATTGAATGAAGGACATATACAATCATTTCTCCGACATTTGGTTATGGAGCGAAAAGTTTCAATATCTTATCAAAACCAGGCAATCAATGCGATTAAGTTTTATTACGAACGTGTTTTGGGTGGACAACGGAAAACATATTTCATCGAAAGACCAAAAAAAGAAAAAACACTTCCTGTTGTGATGAGTGAAGAAGAAACCATTCGGGTACTACGCGCTATTGAAAACGTGAAACACAAGGCTATTCTGATGACTATTTATTCGGCAGGTTTGCGCATTTCTGAATGTATAAACCTGAAAATAAAAGACATTGACTCCAAGCGCATGCAAATTCGTATAGAACAGTCAAAAGGAAAAAGAGATCGTTATACCATTTTATCTGAGAAAACATTAATTATTTTAAGAACATACTTTATGGAATATAAACCAAAAGATTATTTATTTGAAGGTCAAAAAGGTGGCGCATACTCAAGCCGAAGTATTCAAAACATTTTTAAAGCAGCTGTTTTAAAAGCAAAGATTCAAAAGGAAGTTACTGTACATACCTTACGACATAGCTTTGCAACGCATTTGCTTGAGAATGGTACGAGTTTACGTTATATTCAATCGTTGTTAGGTCATTCAAGCAGTAAAACAACTGAGGTTTATACACATATTACCACCAAGGGAATGGAACAATTAAAAAGTCCGATGGATTTGTTAGATATATAGAAAGGATTTGTATATTTGAGCAAAACTTAACAAAAAGCACTATGAATATAAATCCTTTTGAGAGAGTAGAAACGAACGGTAAACGGTTGAAAACGGATTTGTCACTGATAATGAAAGGTTTAGCAAAATAAGATATAGTGGATATATACGCCATTTGGCGTATAGCCACTTGTTATGTGCCATTTTTGAATGACAATGCGAATAGATACAGACAAACAAATGAATTTACTTAGTGATAAGAACGTTGCAATAATTGGTGGTGGACCCGTTGGACTGACTATGGCAAAATTATTACAGCAAAACGGCATAGACGTTTCAGTTTACGAAAGAGACAACGACCGAGAGGCAAGAATTTTTGGTGGAACCCTTGACCTACACAAAGGTTCAGGTCAGGAAGCAATGAAAAAAGCGGGATTGTTACAAACTTATTATGACTTAGCCTTACCAATGGGTGTAAATATTGCTGATGAAAAAGGCAATATTTTATCCACAAAAAATGTAAAGCCCGAAAATCGATTTGACAATCCTGAAATAAACAGAAATGACTTAAGGGCTATCTTGTTGAATAGTTTAGAAAACGACACGGTTATTTGGGATAGAAAACTTGTTATGCTTGAACCTGGTAAGAAGAAGTGGACACTAACTTTTGAGAATAAACCGAGTGAAACAGCAGATTTGGTTATTCTTGCCAATGGTGGAATGTCGAAAATAAGGAGCTTTGTTACCGACACGCAAGTTGAAGAAACCGGTACTTTCAACATCCAAGCTGATATTCTTCAACCGGAAATAAACTGTCCCGGATTTTTTCAGCTATGCAACGGCAACCGATTAATGGCGGGACATCAGGGCATTTTATTGTTTGCCAATCCCAATAATAATGGTGCATTGTATTTAGGAATTAGTTTTAAAACGCCCGATGAATGGAAAAATAAAATTCCCTTAGATTTTCAGGACAGAAACAGCGTTGCCGATTTTTTATTGAAAAGATTTTCCAAATGGAGTGAAGTTTACAAACAATTAATACGTTCGGTATCAACATTTCAATGCTTGCCCACAAGGAAATTTCCTTTGAACAATGATTGGAAAAGTAACCGTCCATTACCCATAACAATGATTGGCGATGCTGCTCATTTGATGTCGCCTTTTGCAGGACAGGGTGTAAATACGGGATTATTGGATGCTTTGATATTGTCTGAAAACCTTACAAACGGAGAATTTACAAGTATTGAAAATGCCATCGAAAACTACGAACAACAAATGTTTGTTTATGCAAAAGATACGCAGGACGAATCGACAGAAAACGAAACCGAAATGTTTAGTCCCAATTTTTCGTTTCAAAAATTATTGAATCTATAAACAGTAAGAAAAAACGGCTACTAACAAGCAGTTTTGCAATAGTGGGGCAGAAGTGCAAAATTGAACTTGTGTGCTTCTATCAACTTTTGTACATTAGCTGCCAGTTTAAGATGGGTGCATTTGAGTATGCCCAAAGGAGCCCGCAAGTATGCGCAGGACGAAGCCAGTAGCCGCGCCGATGGTGGCGCGGGTCTATCTGCGCGTCAGCACCGACGCGCAGGACTTGGAACGCCAAGAGGCGATCACTACGGCCGCGAAGGCCGCCGGCTACTACGTCGCCGGCATCTACCGTGAGAAGGCATCCGGCGCACGCGCCGACCGGCCTGAGCTGCTGCGCATGATCGGCGACCTACAGCCCGGCGAGGTGGTCATTGCCGAGAAGATCGACCGCATCAGCCGCCTACCTTTGCCCGAGGCCGAGCGCCTGGTGGCCTCGATACAGGCCAAAGGCGCACGCCTGGCCGTCCCTGGCGTGGTCGATCTATCCGACCTGGCGGCCGAGGCCCAGGGCGTCGCCAAGATCGTGCTGGAAGCCGTGCAGATCATGCTTTTTCGCCTGGCCTTGCAGATGGCCCGCGACGACTACGAGGACAGGCGCGAACGCCAGCGCCAAGGCATTGAGTTGGCCCGCCAGGCCGGGCGGTACAAGGGCCGCCGTGCTGATCCGAAGCGCCGCGCCCAAGTTGTCGCGCTGCGCAAGTCCGGCTACAGCATCAACAAGACCGCCGAGCTGGCCGGGTACAGTGCGGCCCAGGTGAAACGGATATGGGCCGAGGTCAGCCAGGCCGAAGCGAAGCAGCACGGCGCGTTCGTGGAGGACGCATTGACGGAAGCCGATGCCCTGGCCGCTGTCGGCCAGGATGAGCGCCAGGAGGAAAGGGCATGAAGAAGCCGAACCAAGACGACGAGCCGTTTTTCATCACCGAGGAGATTGCGGCCGAAATGATCGCCGGCGGCTATGAGTTCGAGCTGCCGCCCATTCCTTGCACCATCCGCCTACGCGACGTGCTGGAGCGCATGACCGATGCTGAGCTAGCATTGCAGCCGGGCGAGATCGCCGACCAGGAGCGTGAACGCTGCCGGCGCAAGCCGTGTTCAACCTCATGATCTGGTCATGGTATTTTTCATGGCACTGAGCCTGATAGTTCTTGCAAATTGTTGTCACTAAAGGGTTTTGTGTGCTTGTTTACAATCGAGTGGGAGTGACGGGCACTGGCTGGCAATGTCTAGCAACGGCAGGCATTTCGGCTGAGGGTAAAAGAACTTTCCGCTAAGCGATAGACTGTATGTAAACACAGTATTGCAAGGACGCGGAACATGCCTC
>NZ_VPDH01000138.1:0-3512 GCF_013417785.1 Acinetobacter sp. YH12227
GCGCGGTTTTAGAAGGAGTTGTAATTTTTCAAAAAAGATTGAAAACCATTTTAAAGCTTTCGACTTAACCTTTTTTTACATCAATAATGGCTTCATTTAATGTCAGCATACTTTTTGAAACACCACCCGTATTTTTAATGCGCTGTTATTCCGTGCCTTTCAAGGTTGGGGTTGGACACTCTTTTCAGGCATTTTAACTTTGGTGACAGGTGTTATTATTTTGATGTCACCTGATGCGCCATTTTGGGTATTAGGATTATTCTTGGCGGTTGATATTTTATTCCAAGGGGTCAACTACCTTACTTTGGCTTCTTATATTCGACGTGAAGTACCGAAAAGCTCGGCAGAGCAGTAAACTGCTTGCGGATCCTATAAATAAAAAAGAGTGCCTCAGCACTCTTTTTTTATTCACTTGAAATGTGCAACCCGTTAAGGTTTCACGCTATAGCGGCTACTAATTGCAATTCGGTTCCATGTGTTAATGACAATTGCGAGCCATTCAATCGCACTGATTTGATCGTCCGTTAAAAATGGCAAGGCATCTTCATAAACTGCATCAGGAACTTGGCCTTCGGCAATCAATGTAATCGCTTCGATCAAGCTTAAAGCCGCACGTTCTTTTTCATCGTAGTACGCTGTTTCACGCCATGCATTCAGTAGGCTAATACGTTCAATGCTTTCACCTGTTTTAAGTGCATCTTGCGCATGCATGCGAATACAGAATGCACATTCGTTGATTTGGGATGCACGTAATTTGAGTAAATGAGCTAGTCCTTCACTTAGGCCTGCTTCATTTATTTTTTGCATTACCAGTGCATCAAGTTCTGCGACTTTTTTATATAGCTCAGGTGCAGACTGACCTAGATTGATTCGTGACATTTCGAGCCTTTCTGATGTTTTTAGATATACCTGCTATTTTAAAACCGTTATGGTTGAGGACAAGTTTTATTTTGAGCATTTAGATGACCACTTTTGTTCTTGCGCCCGATTCATTTAAAGAAAGTATGAGTGCTCAACAAGCCTGTGACGCGATGCAGCGTGCAATTTTAAAGCTCATACCAGATGCAAATGTCATCGCTGTGCCAATGGCAGATGGTGGTGAGGGAACTGTAGATGCGTTACTCAGTGCTTGCCACGGTGAAAAAGTGGCGATAGCGCTTACAGGTCCTTTGCCCAATCAACGTGTGACGACGTATTTCGGTTTGATTGACGGTGGGCAAACTGCGGTAATTGAAATGGCAAAAGCCAATGGTATTCATCTTGTGGATATTGCTCAGCGGAATCCTTTATTGACGTCCACTTATGGTACGGGCGAAATGATCCTGGCTGCTCTAGACGTCGGAGTAAGTAAAATTATCATTGGCTTGGGCGGGAGTATGACCAATGATGGCGGTGCAGGTATGGCGCAGGCCTTGGGGGCACAATTTTTAGATGAAAAAGGCTTGGAAGTAGCAGTTTGTGGTGGTTGTCTAGATCAAATTAAAAGTCTTGATTTGACGCAGCTCGACTCACGTTTAACGCATACAGAGATCATCATTGCCAGCGACGTCATTAATCCATTATGTGGTGAAAATGGTGCATCCTATATCTTTGGCCCGCAAAAAGGCGCAACGCAGGAGATGGTGTGTCAGTTAGATCAGAAGCTCAGTCATTATGCCGATGTCGTTGAAGCGACTCTGGATTGTGCTTTACGTGATGCAGCAGGTGCAGGTGCTGCAGGTGGACTAGGTTTTGGGTTGATGGCTTTTGCAGGTGCATCGATGCGATCAGGTGTGGAATTGGTCATTGAACAAAGTCAGTTGAAGGAAAAAATAGCACAGGCAGATTATGTGCTCACTGGTGAAGGGAAAATTGATTATCAAACCAAGTTCGGTAAAACACCATTTGGTGTGGCGCAAGTTGCAAAAAAGTATAATAAATCTGTGATCGCCTTTACTGGTCTAGTGGGTGAGGAAATAGCAGAACTCTATGATTTAGGTTTCACACAGATTGTTGGGATTAATCCACCAGATTGTAAGCTGGAGGATGCATTAAAATATGCGGAAACATACTTAGAAAAAAGTTGTACAGATCTCATCAATTCTATATGTAAAAGATCAGAACCTACTTCTTTTAAGATAGATCGGTTCTGATAAGGTGTTACTTCCATAAGTTATTTTCTAAATAGTGCTGTGCCAATTTGACTTCTGCATCGTACTCAGTTGGATTTTGCGGTTTAGCGAGACGAATATGGGGTGGAATACCAATGTCGTCAATTTGTTGTCCTATACGGCGGTGGATAAATGTAGTTGCATAATACAAAGTGAATTGTTGAGATGGCGTTTTGATAGTTCGAATATTCGATGCATCTAAAGCCCCATAAGTGTTACGCCCCATGACCAAAACATTCGGATTTTGACGTGCGGTTAAAATAAACATTTCACACGAACTACCGCATTCTTCATCTGATAGAATAACAACTTTTTGGGGCATAGCTTTGACGTCTGAATGGGCGATCACATATTTTTCTTCTTTCTGCTTCTTCATCCCAACCCAGCTATTTTTGTTGCTTTCAAGTTTACCAATCATACGATTAAATTCTACCTTGATTTCCCCATCAGGTAAGGTTTTGGCTGTTTCTTTCCATGATTGAATATTATCTGTAGATGCATAAATTTGGGGTATTTCAAACCAATATTCAGCTGCTCCTAAAAGTGGATAAAGGGGTTGTGCTGATGTATCAAAACCGCCTGAGTTTTTGCGTAGATCAAGAATTAAATAGCGTGCGTCTAACACTTGGTTTTGATTGTCTTGAATGATCTTTTCAAGTTGATTTTGAACAGACAGATCAAAAGTTGGAATGGTAATTAAGGTTGTCTGTTCAGATAATTTTTGCGTGGTCACGAGATTGCTTAATTGTATTGTTGAACTCTGTGTGATGGCTTCTGATATGGTTTTTCGGCCTAAGCTCAGATGGCCTTTACGGATAGATTTAAGAAAGTGATTGGTGATTTCTTTACAGGCATCGACCGAGTTTACTTGTGTAATTTTAGCGTTTTGCTCATTTATGACCTTTTGAAGATTTTCTGGATAGTTGTCCCAGTTTTTTGCTCGAATACCTGCATCATTTTTGAGTATAAATTCAGAGCTAAAGTTAAAATCTTTTTGGCACTGACTAGGTGTCATGGGGCTAAGTTCATCCGCAGCTTGAATACTTGGGCATAGAAAAAAACTACTACTCATTACCAACAATGAAAGCTGTGAAAATCTATTGAACATGTCATTATTCCTAGAGATGATTATCTTCTAAAGTTATAAGCCTATGGTTTTAACTAGGTCTTTGTTTTTCTAATGATATTGAATTGTAAATCTACTGATTTTTTACTGTATAAACAATTAAAATTTTGGTGGTGTTTCAAAAAGTATGCTGACATTAAATGAAGCCATTATTGATGTAAAAAAAGGTTAAGTCGAAAGCTTTAAAATGGTTTTCAATCTTTTTTGAAAAATTACAACTCCTTCTAAAACCGCGC
>NZ_VPDH01000139.1:0-3419 GCF_013417785.1 Acinetobacter sp. YH12227
GATAATCTTTCTCGGATTCAATCAATAATTGAACCGCTCTTTCTCTGATTTCAGGGGTATATTTTACTTTTTTCATCGGGACATTCTCTCAGAAAGCTTGGTCTCCGACAAACCCGGTACGGTTCAACTACGATCAACGACAAGTTCATCATTAATGTCGATGCCAGCATCTCTCATTGAAAGAGAGGCTACTTTGACAATGAATGTTGTTGCCTCATTGCTGATGAGGTGTTCATTCATGTCTAGAGTTTTATCTACATAGTCTTGAGCAGGGGAAGGAAAACCAGCAGCAACTTTCTCGGAAGCCAGAGGAATTTGCATGTGAGTGAACGGCTCTACAGGAGAGATTGAAGCAACATCATTAAAGCATTGTTTCTCTGCTTCGTTGAGATAATTCTTGATTTCTATGATCTTGGATACAGGTACTCTTACAGTTTTTGTAGGCTCGTTATATTTTAGCTTTCTACCGGAACCTTCTCGGCTTCCCCCACGATTATTGCTCATGACTTATCCATTATTTGATTTTGTGACAAAATCAAATAATAAACTTTACCTCATTCCAAAAACAAGAGAATCTGGATAAATGGTTAATATGAAAAGTATAAATTCTGGGAGATTTATAAATTTATTGACCTAATTCTTTGTCAGTTAGCTGCCTACCAAGTAGCTCCGAATGTGCATTAGAAAGATTTATATCCTGCAATAAAGCCGCTTCTGAAGGGAATTTTGAAGCTTTAGAATCATACGTATTGACGACTTTTATCACTCCTTTTAATGCCTCCACTGGATCTGAGTCGACATATGAAAGGGAGGGCTGCTCAAGGCAATAAGCTACATACTTTAGGGATTTTTCCGACCATATTATCTGATAGCTATACTGCTTTCTGTTCCCAAGTAACTATTGGTATTCTTTAAAAGTCAGTACTTTAACATGGAAAAGCTTCTACGGCCTTAAGTACAGAAAGTAGTCCATGCATAGTTTCCATCTGTTCTATAGGAACTCCTCCAGTTAATAAATTAGGTGAATTGAGAAAACGGTGCATCCATTTAATATCACCACCATTCAGGCTATAAACAGCTCTGTAAATCCGAATTACGATTATTGCTATTTCCCCTGATTGAGAATTTGGATCTAGCATTAGGCTTGCATCAGATAAATCCATATCAACGCATTCAAGATGCAGAATTCTTACAAATTGCTCAGGTTTTAACCCAAGCTGCTGAGCCGCTTTCCATGAAGCCTGAGCCAAAAGTTTAGATTTATTTATAGGTTGTGAAAGTGGACTCATAAGTATGCCCTTAATATAAAAAATAGTGCTTTTTCTTAAATTATCTGGAAAAATAAAAAGTATCTAAAATTTGTTATATTAGCCCCATAAAAAGCGCGAATCTAGTCTCCACGTTTTTATGACCTTCTTTGAGTAAATTGAAAAATTTTCTGAATAGAAAACTCTCCCAAATATGGGTTGTTCAGTAATCAGAGTTTTTTATTTCTCTTTTAAACAATATGGCTAAATAGGAACTTGATCAGAAAAAACACCACAAAAAATGCAATGGTTGCTCTCCTGGTAATTACCTTGAAATAAAAGCAATAGAAATAATTAAAGTGATGGTTTTTTGCAGATATTCACAATACTGAGTTTGAGTTTTGCTAAGTTTTGCATTTTTTAGCAACTTGAGTTGCTAAAAAATGCAATTTATAGCCATGAATTAAGTCCGCACTCATTTTTATGTGAGGACTTAATTAAGGTTAAGAGCCATCTATCACATAGGATAATAAGGCGTGTTCGTCAAATGCTCATAGAAATTAGTTAAAAGTTGATCATATATATTCTGTAAACTAATTAAAGATACTTGCTGAAATCCATATTCTTCAAAAAATTGATTATCAACAAAATATGCAACAGCTTCATATGTCGTGAGATGGCGTGCAACGTTAAGCTGTTTGCAAAAGCCTGGTTCAAATAGTAATTGTAGGGCCGTAGTTTCGATAATTTTAGAAGCTACTATTTTTGAAATGATCCGTACATTAAGATTTCGGATTTCAGATCTAATTGATTTAAGAACTACATGAGAGGAACTATTCATAATCGAGCCTTTAAGTGAATAGATTTTTCTTAAAAGAAAAATTTACTTAAATTATTTGTTATGAAAGAATGCAAAGGTAAAACGTCGAAATTTTACAATCTTTCATTTCCTGGGTTTGGAATGAAAAGCATGAGTGTCCTATTGTCTAGATAGGTCACTCATGCACATACAATATTGATCATCTAATTTCCCTCCTTAATTTTTAAAAGATGTTTTTTGTCGAAATAGACAATAAAATACTATCAATATTTATATGCAAACTTGCCTATTTAGTCAAGTTATTATTGTCGGTTTATGGTGTTTTATTATGATGCTTGAAATGGATGCTGATTTGTTTTGTCTAAGACTAAAAGAAATCAGAAAAATGAGAAAAATGACACAGCAAGAATTGGCGGAAAAATCAGGCATGCCATCTACATCAATTGCACATTTTGAGGCAGGTTCTCGTAAACCGTCGTTAGAAAATTTTTATAAGTTAGTTGTTGTGCTGAATATATCTGCTGATTATTTATTAGGATGTATAGATCAACATACTCATTCAGGGAGCGATCCAATTACAAAATCTATTCAAGCATTACCTGAATCAGAAAGACAGATGATTGAAAAATTCATCTTGTCGTTGCAAAACTAAAGTTTTATATCAAAACTGTGTCACCCTGTCTCTTCTTAAGATCAATATGACAATGGTCAGGGTGGGGTTCCCACTATCTTAGAAATTTAGCAGCAGGATTTGGCGGTTTGACCTTCAAACCAGTCATGATACGAATCAGCTCAACAAAGCACTCACTGTTATAGCGTGGCTGATATGGGCGTTTCAGGCGTTTGGATCGTAAAATCTGCAAGTCAGCCGCAATCATGGAACGTAGGGTTTCTACTGAAAGATCGAATCCATGCACGGTGGTGAGCTTTTCATGCGCCAAGGTGGGTCCAAATCCCAACAAATGTTCAAAAATAATGGAAAGACATTTGGTTTTTACCAAATCATCATGACTGGTTGAAAGATTCAAGATTTCAGTAGCACGGACTTGGATAATACGATGATCTTTAGGCGTTGTATTTATTTACCAGACATAGTGATCAGCATCTATAATTTATATCCAGTCCATGATGGTGAAAACCATCATAAACCAGACATTTTTATTGGTGAGAATATAGACACTTTAAATGGCACTGTTGCAAATAGAGATTTGAGTCGATGATGTTTCCTTTAAAAAGTACTTAGAGACCGAAAACCCTGTTGATTAGACACACTTCACCCTGAGGCTGACCATAATAAAATGACGATGCTTGTCCTTTACGTAGTGCACGCATGACTTCAATACCTTTAATTG
>NZ_VPDH01000140.1:0-3397 GCF_013417785.1 Acinetobacter sp. YH12227
GTTCCACTTTAGATATTTGTTTAAGATGAGATGTAACTCATTGAAATGTGTCATCATATTCGTCGTCAGAAAACAAGTATTATGCCATTATTTCAATGAGTTATCTTTTTTTGTCGTGTACAAAGAATAAAATTAATGGTTATATTTATGAATAAACGTACTGCTTTAGAAATTACCCAAAAGTTACGATCTATTTATGCCCATCAAGTCAGAGTGGCAGAGCTATTCTTAAAAATAGGCGAAGTCGCTAATCTTACCCCTCTAATTCTCACAGGAAATAAAACCGTTTTTTCTTTCAAAGAAACCGGGAAATCTCTCACTAAAATTAAAAATGAAATTTCTGCTGTTAGAAGTACTTCACAAGCAGATGCAGTATTGGTAGAGATTATTTCCGAGCTAGTATAATTTTAGGGCTTTTCAACTGGTCCTGCAGTTACTTTAATTCGTATTTTTGATGCACCTCCAAGTCTGATTTAGAAATATAGGCAATAAAACACACATCCTGATCTGTCCCTTAAAAGTTAGACAGTAAGTAATGAAAAAAGCTGAATTTCCTAATAGGAAATTCAGCTTTTTTACTTTCTAGTGAGGCTAATCCTCGCTATTACTTCTGTTTTTTAAGCTGCTTTTTGAGCTTATTTAACTTATTTTCGTGTTTTGAAATCGTTTCAAGACGTGCTTTGATCTTCTGTTTCAAGATTTTAACTTGCTTCGACATGATGTCACTCCTTGGTATGAATATCCGCTGACTGGTTTTTTTTCATAAAACTACGGATAAATTTTCTTAATTCTCTAGCGGCACTGGTGTCCATAGTTTCACATAACTGAATGAACTCATCACGTTCAGTGCTGTTAATTCGAATTAAGAGTTGCCCATCTTTTTTGTTGGCCTTTATTTTTCTGGGTTGATCAGTCATAAGATGTTTATTCCCAAAGGCACTAATACAATAAAATGTATATACACTATATATATATTATGAAAATTAAGCAACTATTTAATTTATTGTTTTTTATTAAGAATATATTTATTCCTGATCGGATGAAAAACCGGACATTTCTATTTAGGGTTTATAACTTTACTGAATGGCCTAATGTAATTTTAGAGCATACCCTAAAGTAACACTTTAAAAGTTCGTAAAACCATGTACCATTTAAATGATTTTTAATCATAAGTAACATGTAACTTTGATATTAAAGATTTATAATTTACAAAATTGTTCATTTTTATCCAATTGGGGCGAGAAAGAGTGAAAGGCCAAAAAGTAGGTTATGTGCGAGTGAGTTCGGTCGAGCAAAATACTGGGCGTCAACTTGAGGGGATTGAAGTCGACCGGATTTTTGTTGACCGTGCTTCGGGTAAAAATACCGACCGACCGAAATTTCAAGAAATGTTGAACTATGTCCGGGAAGGGGACAGGGTGATAGTACATTCCATGGATCGTTTTGCGCGAAGCTTAAAAGATTTGGTCACTGAAGTAGATAAACTGGTCAAACGAGGGATTTCCATCCAGTTTGTAAAAGAAAATATTACTTTCACTGCTCAATCTACCCCGATGGATAATTTAATGCTGCAACTGATGGGGGCCTTTGCACAATTTGAACGTGAAATCATTCTGGAACGGCAAAAGGAAGGAATAAAACTAGCCTCTGCTCAAGGGAAATATAAAGGTCGTGTACATAAATTGAAACCTGACCAGGCTGAAGCTTTAAGACAAGCATGGAAGGAAGGAAAGTACTCTTCAAAAATGGCATTAGGCCAGGCATTTGGAATTAGTCGTCAGGCGGTATATCGGTATTTGAAAGTAGGTGATTAACTCAATTGAAATTGGCGATTATATTTAGTTTAGCTTATAAAAATCGTGAAACGTGATAAATCCATGAAAAGCCCATTCGAGGGTGAATAGGCTTTTTACAATGCACTATCTTGCTGATTTTATATGACAATTTAAGGCACTGTTGCAAATAGAGATTTGAGTCGATGAAATTCCCTTCAAAAAAGCTTAGAGACCGAAAACCCTGTTGATTAGACACACTTCACCCTGAGGCTGACCATAATAAAATGACGATGCTTGTCCTTTACGTAGTGCACGCATGACTTCAATACCTTTAATTGTGGCATAAGCCGTCTTCATAGATTTGAATCCTAATGTGGCCCTGATGATCCGCTTTAACTTACCATGATCACATTCAATGACATTATTTTTATACTTAATCTGCTTGTGCTCAATATCTACTGGACATTTTCCTTCTCGCTTTAACCGTGATAAAGCATGGCCATAGGTCGCTGCTTTATCTGTATTGATGACCCGTGGAATTTGCCATTTTTTCACCGTATTGAAGATCTTTCCTAAGAAATAATAGGCTGATTTACTGTTCCGTCTAGCGGAAAGGTAAAAGTCAATCGTATGACCACGTTGATCAACTGCACGATACAGGTAAGTCCATCGCCCCTTCACTTTGATATAAGTCTCATCCATATGCCATGAATGTAAATCTGTAGGATTACGCCAATACCAGCGTAACCGTTTTTCCATTTCTGGAGCATAACGCTGAACCCAACGATAAATTGTACTGTGGTCCACATTTATGCCTCGTTCAGCGAGCATTTCTTGAAGTTCACGATAGCTGATGCCATATTTACAATACCAACGAACAGCCCAAAGAATGATTTCACCTTGAAAGTGCCGACCGTGGAAGGGATTCATCTGCTGTATCTCGAAATAAATAAGATATTTAGCTTATCATGTCAGCCTATTTGCAACAGTGCCCTCTTTCTTCTGTGACCCTTTGAAGTTCTTTTTTTTGTATGAGAGTAATAAAGTTTCATACTAAGTATTAAAGTATCATACTGAGTAATAGTGTTTAATATTCTATTATCCATAACTTTTTTAATTCTACAAAAAAACCACTTTGCAGTGGTTTTTTAAATTAATTTGATATATCTATTTGATATCAAATATAAGATTTTCTTTATCATATTTAGCAGAATATGCTACTACAGACTCAGAATGAAGTTTTTTATCTTTGTCCGTATAATTAATACTTATTGAATCCTCAGTATCTGAATAATGTATTTGATATTTATATGAAGCATTCGGTGCTAAATCACCAATAACATCTACTCTTTTTATCAGCAGCGTATAACTGGCCTGTTATTAAAGATAAAGACAAAGCAAGAATATAAGTTTTTTTCATTTTTCAATAGTATCCTTTTAATTCGATTGATATTCCAATTTAGAATGTTTTCTGCCTTACAAAGGGCTTTGTTGTACAAAGATTTGAAATGCAAAGCGCCCCTAATTGAGCCAAATTTAAGGCGTAACTTGGGTAAGTGGTCGACCTAATTCCGTAAATCTGTTAAGGACTGCTACACGTGCATGGATCTCATTCACTTGGC
>NZ_VPDH01000141.1:0-3117 GCF_013417785.1 Acinetobacter sp. YH12227
GACAAAATGACACCAAATGAGTTTTACTATGATCAGCTACCCCAACAAAACAAGGTGGCTTAACTAGAGCGGAATATCACTTATAAATACGCTTTTAGTTGTTCAAACAAGTGGAACCACCTCTGTTGATCGCATTAACCAGGTATTAAACCTGTTATATCCGAATCAAATTGGCATAGATCCAAATGTAAAACACAAACGCCGTGCGTATGATGAACCCATTTTATAAAGCTCATTAAAAAACCATCAATTGTTATTGTGGTTTTTTTTAGATATATACGGTACTAATTTTGCGATCGTGCCACTGGTGAACATACACTGACCATATCACTATGGATACTTGGGATAAATCATATCCCTTAAAGGCAGATTTAAATTTAGACTCCATTTTTCGGAGCTGCATTCTCTTATCACGAGATGGCTCTAATTCAATATCCCCAATGAATTGAGAATTGCAATAAGATCTTGTTCAGGTGTATCAGCAAGCACCGTCACGTTATAGCCACCGCTAAACTGGTGTAATTCAGCACAGTACTCAACATCAGACGCCGTGAGTACCAATTCAACATCAAAATATTGAATCACTTTAAGCACCTGGTACTTTGCTTTAAAGAATCCGTTGTTTTCAGCTAACTTCATCGCTTCAGCAATGGTGATGTTTTCAAGCACAAGACGGTCTTGAGCTGGTTCATCTTCATATGTTTTAAAACTTAACAATTTAATTAAACTTAATTAATTAACTAATTGCTCGTTAAATTATTCTTAATGCATTACGGCGATACGGCTAATAGAAAAATCATATTAGTACGCAAGCGATGTTTTTTAATTGATTAAAAAAAGATTGAAAATCTTATTTTTCGAGAAAGGTTTGCCAGGTTGTGTTTTCCCATAAAATGAAACTATCAAAAGCAGAAAGCTTAAAACTTGGAGTGAACAGCATGTCAAATTTAAACGCTCAATCAGTACAGTTACAAGGCACTTTATACATCGGTTTCCCTAAAACTTTTAGCGGTGCTCACATGGAAACATTGTTTGATGAAATCTCAGATTACATCGACAACAACTGTGATTTAACCCTTGCGGATCTTCAAGCGGATAGTGACTATGCTCAACTTCAATTTCAACAGCACATGCCGACATTGGCTGATAAAACAAATTTCTTCTTCATGGACGTTGAAATCTATGTTGCAACATTAAAAGAAAACTTTGGTCATACATCAGTACTCGACCAAGTTACCTCAGTAAATATCTTTGGCAAAAACCTTGAAGACATTTGCACGTTAATGGCTCAAAACGGCTACGCATACGACCGTATAGAAGATTGTTGGTCACGCGAACTTTCTTAATTCAATTCACCCATACGCACGGATAACGTGCGTATGCCACTGAATCACATTTGAGGATATAAACCATGCAAAACCTAATTACAGCGCATTGCGAGCTAACCATCAAACATGATGAAAAACAGCAAAAAAATGTCGGGCCTGTTGTTGTGACGTTTGGGGCGATCTTTACTGCTGAGTCGGTGAATGAACTGTTTTGCGCTATATGCCAAGACGGAATCAGATTTAAAGCAATCTATAACCCCGACAATATGTATTTTTTACGCCATGAGCTAAGCCCAATTGCTGATTTGTCAGTTAAGACAGACCAAGACGGCAACATTATTGTCAGTGTGATTGCATCCACTAGCCCATATTTTGAGATCAAAGTACTAAAAAATGGTTTTACCAACTCAGACACCTTAAATAGTTCTGCGATTCGCACGTTGGTTCGCAACCATCAAAGCCCATTCCAAGAGCAAATTTCTGACTACTTTGAAACAGACCAAATTTTTAAAACCATGCAAGCAATTTTGCACAGACGTATTTAAGCCGATAAGGAACTTCACCATGACGACCGCTACTGCTACCGCTGAAAAGACCGTGTTCAAACGTGAAACGTTGGAGCTGAAGAACATCCATGTTTACACCCAAAACGACCGCATTAACCAAAAAAGTCGCGTTGGCGACCGTGCATACGACAATGGATTAGTGAAGGACATCCTGTTCAGCCCTATGCTTTGGGCTACCCCTGAATTTTCATCTAGCTATGTTACTCAGATTCAAATTAAAGGCACACGCATTTATGATTCACTTTGCAGTTATACTGGCGTTCGCACCTATTTTTATAAGTTGTCAGACAGTGAGTTTGGGTGCATGTATCAAAAACGTCCGTACCCACAAAACGACTTTCTCTTAATTTTTGCAAACTTAACGCAAATGTTTAACGATGCAGTTTGTTACTTTGGAAACAACAGTAATAAAAACGCTTTTAAAGGTCTAGATTTTGACATCGAATGCGGTGTTTCACGGTTCAATTTACAGCAACGCTTATTAGAGTTTTATAAGAAGTCTAAACGCCAATTGACCATCAGTGAAACAACAAGCGGGATGCTTGGTGACTCGAATCTTCGCTATAACATCTTTGTTCGCAACCAACCAAAATTGGACAAACACGGCAAGCCGTTAAAATGCACCAAAAAACTCATTAAGCTGTACAAAGAGCGTGGCACAGTTGCGATCTATGGCGGTGACTGCATTTCACCACTCAAGCTCGTTAAACACCAACAAATCAAGCTAGAGAGCGAAAATGGCAAGTTTTCATATACGACTGACTTCATCACGTTGTACTCAGTAGAACAAGACATGTACACCTTATATATTCCCCACTCTATTGTAAACAAGACATTTTTATCTTTTATATTCAATGGCTTATTTTCCTGCTAATTGGTAATACCATGAAAAATACCATGCTCAGAAAAGGCTTAACAATATTTTGAAAAATTGCCTACTGAGCGCTGCCGCACAGCTCCATAGGCCGCTTTCCTGGCTTTGCTTCCAGATGTATGCTATTCTGCTCCTGCAGCTAATGGATCACCGCAAACAGGTTACTCGCCTGGGGATTCCCTTTCGACCCGAGCATCCGTATGAGACTCATGCTCGATTATTATTATTATAGAAGCCCCCATGAATAAATCGCTCATCATTTTCGGCATCGTCAACATAACCTCGGACAGTTTCTCCGATGGAGGCCGGTATCTGGCGCCAGACGCAGCCATTGCGCAGGCGCGTAAGC
>NZ_VPDH01000013.1:0-59782 GCF_013417785.1 Acinetobacter sp. YH12227
TCGCAAGAGATGCGATGGATGTCTGGTGATTTGTAGTCATAAATTTTAGTCCCCACTTGTTTTTAAGTGGGGACTAAATTAAGGCTTATAGGATGAATTCATAAGGTGTGTTCAGCGGACGCTTACGGTCAAGCTTAATCGCTTTACCTTAGATATAAAAAAGACCGCTTTTGCGGTCTTTTTTATTGGCTTTCTACTCTCCTTCTCCCTCTGGGAGAAGGTCGGGATGAGGGTGTAAAAATAGCCTACCCACCTCCCATAAAAGAGAGGAGTAAATTATTCACCAGCCATCATTAATTCAGCGCTCATACCAACAGTATTGAAGCCAGCATCAACATACATGATTTCACCAGTAATACCATTTGCCCAAGGAGAGCATAAGAATAAAGCAGCATTGCCTACATCTTCAATAGTCACATTACGTTTCAATGGCGCTACTTTCTCATTCAAATCCAACATTTTACGGAAAGATTTGATCCCTGAAGCAGCTAAAGTACGAATTGGACCTGCAGAAATTGCATTTACACGGATACCTTCAGCGCCTAAGCTAGACGCTAAATAACGTACACCCGCTTCAAGAGAAGCTTTAGCCATGCCCATTACATTGTAGTTCGGCATCACACGCTCAGAGCCTTGATAAGTCAATGTTAGTAAGCAACCTTGGCGAGCTTGCAATAAAGGCTTCGCTGCACGAGCCATCGCAATAAAGCTATATGCGCTAATGTCGTGTGCAATTTTAAAACCTTCACGGTCTGTAATATCCGTAAAATCGCCATCTAAAGTATGTGCAGGCGCAAAACCAATTGAATGTACAACACCGTCTAAACCGTCCCAGTGCTTTGCCAATTCAACAAATGTATTTTCAATTTCAGCATCTACGGCAACATCACATGGAAGAACCAATGTAGAACCAAATTGTTCAGCAAAATCATCAACGCGTTTTTTTAGTTTTTCATTCGGATAAGTAAATGCCAACTCTGCACCTTCGCGATGAAGTGCTTGAGCAATACCAAATGCAATAGATAATTTACTTGCAATACCCGCGATTAAAAAGCGTTTGCCTGCCAATAGTCCTTGTGCCATGTGAGTCTCACTCAAAATAATTTAACAGCATAATGCCAAGTCTAAAGCATTTTAGAAATTGCATAATGCATCTTTTTTTAGAAAATGCCCTATTCGGCTTCGCTTAGGCAGCAATACACATATTGAATAGGACGCGTATTAGTTTAATTTGCTAAATGTAAGGCCTGCAAAGAATTTTGCCAAAGTACAGCAGCCAATTTAGATTCAGGCATTTGCAAACTCTGTGCTAAACCTTGCAATACATAAGGTAAATTGACTGGCGTATTACGGGTTCTGTGCTGTGCAGACAACTGGCAACAAAGTGGCGTCATATCAGGACAATCTGTTTCTAAGACCAAATGTTCAGCACCGATAGCCTGAACCACTTGATGCAGCTTTTTGGCATTTGGATTGGTGATTTGACCTGTAACCCCTATTTTAAAACCCAGTTTCACAAATGCTTTGGCTTCCTCTACCCCACCACTAAAAGCATGGGCAATGCCACCTTGCTTAAATTGATGTTTCTTCAACAAAGCTAAAACCTCAGCATGTGACTTGCGAATATGTAAAAGAACCGGCTTATCAAATTGCTGTGCAAACGCAATTTGCACAGAAAAATACTCCTGCTGCTTTTGAACAATTGCTGGCTGCTTATGCTGCTTTAAAAAAGTATCTAAACCAATTTCACCAATCGCAGCACAATCCTCCGTACGAAGTAAGTGCTCTAAATCACTCAGATGTTCTAAACAATGCTGCTCGATATAAAATGGGTGTAAGCCTGGTGCAAAATAACTGTGCGGCGCATCTTGTAACTGATTCAACATATGCTGTTTTTTCAATAAGTCAGCAAAACGCTCTTGCACAAAACCAATCAAAATCAAGCGTTCCACCCCAGCTTGCTTTGCTGCATAAGCCAGTTGCTCCCGATCTGGATCAAACTCGGGAACATCAAAATGCGTATGCGTATCAAACAGTGAATAGCTCATAAATACTTATTTCGAAGTCGCTGCTTCTGACGTCGCAACAGGTTCAGGCACAGGTAAATACTGTTTTTTCAGGACTGTTTTTAACTGGTCATATGGCACAGTTAAACGTGGTAGACCCACCACATAAGGCCCAATTTCATATTCGGCATATTGCAAAATTAAACCTTGCTGACTGAGATAAAAATTCTCAGACAAGCTAAATTTCCATGCTTGTTCATATTCTTCAACACTATTTGCAAGTTTTGAATCTTTAACCCAAGTTTTAAAAACTTCATGCGCGTGTTTTTCAAGTTGAGCTTTTTGCTTAGGTAGCAATATGTCATTCAATTGCACTTGTTTTTGTGTGCTCAAATCAAAATTGTAATACTGCTGTGAAGACGCACCATGTGCACCGCCCAAATATGAACTGGTATTTAATACCACTGTTGCCAAAGGCTTATCAGCATTTAATATTTTAGGTTTGATCATCAAACTAATTTGTTGATTAGCACTTAATTCTTTAAGCTCTTTATCTAAATTTAAAAAAGCCTGCATATACGGTTGAGTGGCTTTTTCCAGTTTTAATTTAGGCGTTTCAACATTGGCTAAAGCAGATTTTACGTCAGATGCCGCTGGCTCACTTGCAGCACCTTCTGCTGCGATATCTTTTTCCTCTACAGGTGATACAGACAAAATTTGGCCCAACTGTTTGAGTATTTCCGCATCAATAAATTGATCAATAAATACCTGATTACTATTTAGCCTTTCCACTGAAATTTCTGGACAGCCATTGCCATCACATTCAGGTAAATTCAGTTGTAATTTCTCAGAATCACCAATAAGTTTCAGACTTAAATCAGCTTGTTCATTCTTTTGGGTTTCTGGTTTTTTTTCAGGTTCAGCTTGTTGTGGCTGACATGCAGTCAAACCAATAGACACCGCAAGAACTGAACTGATCCATATACTTTTCTGTTGCAACATCGCGATAACCTGTATTTTTTCAATTTATTCACTGTAGTACGTCAACTTTGTCAACTAAAGTTAACCATCTAGATATTATTAAAACATATGCTGATAAACATCAGCTTTCAAGACTTGTTGTGTCTGTGCTTTGGTTAAATAGATATCCAGTTGTTTACCATCTTTCACGATTTCATCGGTTCTGTAATGTAAACCCACACCTTCTTGATCAAAGAACCAATCGGCTTGCCCCCAGTATAATTTTTTTGGCGCGGCTTTTTTTACTTCTGCCGTTTGCTCATCTAACCATTTGGCATAAGCATCTTGCACAAATTGATTCATATTTTGCTGCTGCTTGGCATCTACTATATCTAGTGGCGTGATATTTTTCTGATTGCGTCGATCTGCTACAAAAAAGTAATAACGCTCTTTCACCGTAATATTTTCTTGCTTGGTATCTACACCCACTTGTAACAATACATATTGATTCCGTTGATATGGCACACGGGTATATAGCGCCAGTTCATAGGGTTTATTGCTTTTTATTTCTGCTTGCCAAGCATCTGATTTTTTTACATAAGCTGCAACCGCTTGCTGCAAACTCATATTTTGTTTGGAGCCGACTTGATCTTGAATCACTGTGGCCTGATTTTTTTCAATCCATCCATTCAACCAAGTATCGACAGTATCGATGGTCTGTATATTGATATCGATACAACTCTTATTTTCACAAAATGGCAGTGCCACTTTGGCATCTTGTTCCTGAATATTTAAATAAGGCAAAACATCAGGGTTTGTCACCACAGCTTCTGATGCTGCATCGCTTTGCTGATCAGCTAATTTTTTTTCTTTTCCCGAATCACATGCACTTAAAAATAATGCACTCCCCATGAGGGCAATCGCCGCAGCGTCCTTGAAAATATTCATGCTGTCCTAGACATCAACATGTCAAATAAAAGTTAATTAAAAACTCTATCACAAAATAAAACAGCTTCACGAGGAAGCTGTTTTATTTCTGTAAAAGAAAGACTTAGTGTTCACGTGTATTACGGAATACGATGTCTGGATAACGCTCTTGCATTAACTGTAAATTAACACGGCTTGGTGCAAGATAAGTTAAGTGACCACCACCATCTACTGATAATTGGTCATGTGCTTTTTTCTTAAATTCATTGAATTTACGTTCATCATCACATGAAACCCAGCGTACCGTATTAATGCTGACTGGCTCGTAAATACAATCCACTTTGTATTCTTCTTTTAAGCGATACGCCACTACTTCAAACTGAAGTACACCCACAGCACCAACAATTAAATCATTGCTGTTTTGTGGCATAAATACCTGTGTCGCACCTTCTTCTGAAAGCTCTTTTAAACCTTTTTGTAACTGTTTAGATTTCAAAGGATCTTTGAGACGTACACGACGGAACATTTCCGGTGCGAAGTGTGGAATACCTGTGAACTGTAAGTTTTCACCTGAAGTAAAGGTATCACCAATTTGAATTGTACCGTGGTTATGTAAACCAATAATATCGCCCGGCCATGCTTCTTCTAAATGCTGACGGTCGCCTGCTAAGAACGTTAAAGCATCTGAAATACGTACGTCTTTACCAATTCGCACATGTTTCATTTTCAGACCTTTTTCATACTTTCCTGAACAGATACGCATGAATGCAATACGGTCACGGTGTTTTGGATCCATATTGGCCTGAATTTTAAATACAAAGCCAGTAAATCCTTCTTCGGTTGCTTCAACATTACGTACCGCAGTTGGATGAGCTTTTGGTTCAGGTGCATAGTTACTAAATGCATCTAATACATGGTCTACACCAAAGTTACCCAAAGCTGTACCAAACAATACAGGGGTTTGACGACCCGCTAAGAATTCCTCACGGTCTAATGGCTCATTTGCCATTTGCACCAATTCTAATGATTCTTCAAAAGCTGCCCAAGCCAACTCACCAACTTTTTCACGAAGGTCAGCATGGTCATAACCATCACGAATTTCGATGTCAGTAATGGTTGAACCAAAACCTGCTTTATAGACATAGAATTTTTCTTCGATCAGATTGAACACACCTGTGAAGTCACGGCCTGTGCCTAAAGGCCAAGTTAAAGGTACGCATTTAATCTTAAGTACGTTTTCAATTTCATCGAGTAGTTCAAGTGGCTCGCGAATTTCACGGTCCATTTTGTTAACGAAAGAAATAATCGGTGTGTCACGCATACGACACACTTCCATCAATTTAATCGTACGATCTTCGACACCTTTTGCCCCATCAATTACCATTAACGCAGAGTCCACTGCGGTTAAAGTACGATAGGTATCTTCCGAGAAATCCTCATGTCCCGGGGTATCGAGTAAGTTGATCATTTTGTCTTTAAACGGGAACTGCATCACAGACGTGGTAATCGAAATACCACGTTCTTTTTCCATTTCCATCCAGTCTGATGTTGCTGCACGGTCAGATTTACGGCTTTTCACCATACCAGCAACCTGAATTGCTTGCCCCCACAACAACAGTTTTTCTGTCATTGTTGTCTTACCAGCATCGGGGTGGGAAATAATCGCGAATGTACGTCGCTGAGCGACCTGCGCCGCTAATTCTTCTTTAAAACTCATGAAGGGCACCTACTGCAAACTCGCAGTGCAAAAGATCAGATCTGATCAATACGGGAAATTGGCGATATTGTATCAGATTGACCATTAAAAATAATCAACCACAGTGGGTAGAAGTAAAATGTTAAACTTTTCTTGTTTTATACAATTACATTGGAGCAAACTTCTCTAAAAATGTGCTGATGAATCAATATATCTAAGCGGATCTTTTGTTTTCTACATAAAATATCTAATCTGACAAATTCAAAATTTTATGAGTTTCAAATTGCTGGTGCTTTGCTTTCGTGACTAAGATTTAAGACTCATACTTTCTTCAAGTCGTGCCACTTCCATGGGTAACCCTAACAAATAACCTTGAAGTTGTTGGCAGCCTAAACGCGTTAGAATATCGGCTTGTAATGGTGTTTCAATTCCTTCCGCTGTGACGTTTAATCCTAACTTCACTGCCAATTGAATAATACTTTCTAAAATCATTTCTTCTTTCGAATTTGGTGTTAAATCATGAATAAATTCACGGTCAATTTTTAATTCATCGACAGGTAAATTTTTCAGATATAAGAAACTCGAATGCCCTGTACCAAAATCATCAATGGCAACTTTAATGCCCATTTTACGTAAGCGTTCGAAGGTTGCAATACTGGCATCAATATGATGCATTGCCGTGGATTCTGTAATTTCAATAATTAAATGCGCAGGACTAATTTCATAACGATCAAATAGCATTTCTAAAGTATTAAATAAATGCTTATGCTCAAACTGAACCGCAGATAGATTAACCGCTATCGGGTAAAGCGGCATACCCAACTTTTCCCACAGTTGAATTTGTTTACATGCTTCTTCCAACGCCCAATAACCCATTGGAATAATCAAACCGGTTTTTTCAGCACCATTAATAAACATGTTAGGTGTCAACATACCCAGAGTTGGGTGCTTCCAGCGTATTAACGCTTCAACGCCACAAATTTCACGGTCTTTGGCATTAAATTTGGGTTGATAAAATAAGACAAACTGATGTTCTTCTACGGCTTTATACAGATCGTTGATCAGTTTAGTTTGACTCTTTTCTTCATGCTGATCGACGGTATAACTAAACACCGAGTAAGTATTTCGTCCTTGATACTTTGATGTGAGCATGGCTGCATCTGCATTAATCAGCAAGTCTTGTAGATTTGAGCCATGCTCAGGATACATCGCAATACCAATACTGCCTGAAATATTTATTTCTTTGCCCGCAATCAAGAAACTCTCTTGCATCCGCTCTAAAATTTTTTCAGACATTTCAGCAGCGGTTTCGACTGTAGCTGACTCTAATACCATCAAAAATTCATCGCCACCAATGCGTAATAATTTAGATTTTTCATCTAAAAGTCGATGAATTTTGGTCGCCATCTGAATCAGCAATTGATCTCCAACATGGTGACCAAAAACATCATTCACCGCTTTAAAACGGTCAATATCTATATATAAAAAGGCGATTTCTTGTTGGTGAACTCGGTGCTCGGTAAATAAAAAGTGAGCATACTCAGCTAAAAATAATCGGTTTGGCAGTCGGGTTAAATTGTCTTGAACAGCTTGATTTGCCAATTCACGATTGGCGCGCATGAGCTGAATATTTCGCTGTTCCAAACGCTGTTCAAGCACTGCAACACTAAAAGCAGCAATAAGCACCAAGCAGGTGACAAACAGTACAGTGAACAATAATAAGTTCTGGCTCAAATGTGCAGCGACAACTGCATCCATCGAATTTAATGGATAGAAATTGACACCTGTCATCGCCATATAATGCATACCTACGATGCTAAATGTCAGCATCAAAGCTACAAATATGTTCATCGCTTGGCGTTTACGGCCTGCATATTTACTTTTAAATGTCAGCCAAAAGGCTAAACCCGCCCCACTGACAGCAACCAGCACAGAACAAATCACAATGAGTGGAGAATAATGTTGCTCATAACCTTCGACCATTAACCCGAGCATACCGGTGTAATGCATGCCAGAAATACCCAGGCCCATGAGCACAGAACCAAGGATTAAACGCGGCAATGGAAGCGTTGGACGTGTGGTCAACCACACGGCAAAAGTTGAAGCAATGAACGCAATTAAATAAGAAGTAAAAGTTAAACCGGCATCAAAACTATGATTTGCAGGTAAATGACTCCCCATCATACCTACAATATGCATGCACCAAATCGCAGCACCTAAAATCGCACCACTAATAATTAATATGATATTTTCATATCTAGGCCGAGTTCCACGAAACAGCATTTGCTCCAATGAAACTGCAAAGTAGCAGCTCAGTAACGCAACTACGATAGAACCGGCGACCAGACTGTAATCATAATGTATATGGGTCATATAGCGTTCCGCTTAGGTTCCCGTTGCTCATTTAACCACTATCGTCAATATTTTTCTCTTTTCTTACAACTTGTTAGCTTTTGAAAATCGGCTATTTCAGTCGTTATTTGCTTAGAATCCAATACTATAGAGTTTCGGTCAAGTGTTTCTTTCAAGTTTTCAGTTAACTGGTAAAATTTAAAAAAAATCTTTGACTTCAATCACTAAATTAAAAAATTATGCTGAAAAAGTACAACCTATCTTAAACACTTAACTTTACAAATTATATGGTCAAAACAATCATATCTTTATTTTCTAGCTATCTGACCCTTTTCAATATCAACCTAGTTTCATGAATAACAAAAAAAAATCGCAAAAAAAAAGCAGCAAATCGAAATTCGCTGCTTTTTTCAACCATAAATCTAAAAACTCGGCATTTAGTCACTGAGCACAATTAATTTAGCATTATTTAGTGGTTGGCTTTGCTGCTGTTCCTTGCAGTTTTGCATAGTCCAATAATACATTTGCCGCTTCAGCAACAAATACTTCTTCTTCAGGTAAAGCTGGACGTTGGTTAGCTTTCATTTTCGCACGAGCTTCTACCAAAGCATCCATCGATGCTTGGTAACTTTCCCAATTCGCATATGGTTTCTGACCAACCACTTTGCGGCGTTGATTTTCAGCATCTAAAGATTTTTGCTCTAGAGCTAACAGTTCTGCTTTGCGTTTGTTTAAATCAAGCACGATACGCTTTTGTTCATCGGTTTTCTTCGCAATAGCTGTACGTTGTTCCAAGTACTTAAATTGCGGATCAATGCTGACACGTTGTTGTGATGACTTAATCAAATCAGGTACATAAGCTTGGATCGAGCCTTCACGTTTAAAGGGTGCTGTTGGAATCGTATCCCACTGTAATGCATTTTTGGATTTGCGTTCACCGAATTCTTCGTTGTAGATATCAACCAGTTTAATATCAGGCACAACACCTTTATTTTGGGTACTGCCGCCAGTCACACGGTAAAACTTACGTTGGGTCAAGGTTGCCTGACCATAAGCCAAGGTATCCAATTGAACTTGAGCTGTACCCTTACCTGTCGTCGTGCTACCAATCACTACACCACGTTCATAGTCTTGGATTGCAGCAGAGTAAATTTCACTTGCTGAAGCAGAAGCCAAATTAATCAATACAGCTAACGGGCCTGCATAGCTTTGTGCACCACCATCGTCATCTTCAAATACGCTCACGTTACCATTACCATCACGAATTTGAACAACAGGACCCGATTTGATCACTTGACCCAACATACGCGCAACTTCTTCAAGAGAGCCACCCGGGTTGTTACGTAAATCAATGATGATCCCTTCGACCTTTTGAGCATCTAAGGCTTTCAATGCTTTATTGGTATCTTCTGAAACAGAGCGATATTCAGTACCTGCACGACGTGCACGATAGTTTAAGTAGAATGATGGAATTTCAATCACACCAAATTTATGCTTTTTGCCCTCACGTTCGATTTCAACCGTGCGTGATCGCACACCAGCATCTTCTTCTTGAATCACATCTCGAACAATCGTCACATTACGCGCTTGGTTCATCGCAGCACCCGCGCCTAATAGGCGTAAAGTCACTTTGGTGCCACGTTTACCACGAATCAGCCCTACAATTTCGTTGCTCGGCCAACCAATGACATCCACCATTTTATCGCCATCTTGTGCCACAGCAATAATGCGATCACCTGATTTGACTTGGCCAGACTTACTGGCTGGGCCACCTTCTACGATGGTTTCAATTTTGGTGTAATCTTCATTTCCGCGTTCTGGACGAATCGATACCCCAATGCCTTCCAGCTGTAGTGTGGTTTGACGGTTCAACTCCATCGCATCTACAGGTGGGAAATAGTTACTATGCGGATCATAGGTTAACATCATCGCATTAAGGGTTTTATCAAGCACATCATCACTTTTCAAACGGCTAATACGTTCAAGTTGACGCGTATAACGTTTAGTCAAAGTCTGCGCTGGAGTTAGATCTTCAGGGCCAGTTAAATCCTGGCCATTGGCTAACTCAGGATTATCTTTTAACGCTTTCTGTTTGGCTTTTTCTTCTTCTTTACTGATGGTTAAGTTGATTAACTGTGAAACCAACATTTTATTCCAATGCGCGCGTTGTTCATCAGTCGTTTTAAAGAAGGCCGCTTTTTCACGATCAGTTTCAATATAAGTATTCGGTTGATTTAAATTTTGCGGCTTTTTCAGTTCTTCCAACATATAGGTATAGAACTGTTTTAAACGATCACGATATTGAGCGTGAATCTCATATGGGCCTGCTAAATTACCAGCTTTTAAGTTTGCACCAAAAGTCGAACCAAAGCGCTTTTTATAGCTTTCAATGTCTGGTGCCAAAAACAATGTATGTTCCGGATCAATACTATCGATATAAAAATCTAAAATACGATTAGAGGTATTGGCGTCTAAACGTTGATTTAAATAGTGTTGACGGTCTACCAAAGTCGCGAGTTGACGCGAGACTAATGCCTGCTCTTGAGTGGGTTGAATGCTGGTAGCTGCAACTGCTTCAGTATTATTGGCAGCAATTGCATCATTTACTACATGGGTAAAAAAGAATCCACCTGTCGCAATCGCAACGGCACAAGCTATTGTTTGAAGTTTCATAAATAATTCGTACTTCCTTGGTATTTAGACCAATATCACCGTGTTGGTTTTCGACTTGAATTGAATATATTCAAAATCTTAAACAACTTAATATGTTTATGTCGTGTAGTTTTATCATAATCTCTGCTGACAAAGTGTAGCAAATCATTGCAGAATTCAGGTATTGTTTTTCCTTAAAAATTCCAACACGGACCCCCGAATATGATTGGCGCATTAATGCTCGACATTGCTGGCACAGAACTCACTCAAGAAGATATTGAACTATTAAAGGCTCCGCAAGTCGGCGGCATGATTTTATTTGGCCGCAACATTGAATCTCCTGAACAAGTTCGTGCTTTAACCGATCATATGCGTCAGATTCGTCCTGATATATTAATCGCTGTCGATCAGGAAGGTGGTCGTGTACAACGCCTGAAACAAGGCTTCACCCTCCTCCCTGCGATGGGTAAGTTTGGCGAACTATACTTAAGTGAACCTGAAAAAGCCTTAGAACTTGCCGATCAATGTGGCTGGTTAATGGCGACGGAAGTGCTTGCGGTGGGTATTGATTTTAGTTTCGCACCGGTATTGGATCTTAATGATGTTAGCGATGTCATTGGTGATCGTGGCTTTGCAAAAAATATGCAAGACATTATTCCATTAGCAAGTGCCTTCTTAAAAGGCATGAAACGTGCGGGTATGGCCTCGACCGGAAAGCATTTCCCAGGCCACGGTTCGGTGAAAGCGGATTCTCATGTCGCAGCTGCAATTGACCATCGCAGCTATGATGAAATCTACCAAAAAGACATGCAAAGTTTTATTCAACTGCAACCACAACTTGATGCCTTAATGCCCGCGCATGTGATTTATGAACAAGTCGATCCAAATCCTGCTGGTTTCTCACCGTATTGGATTCAAAAAGTGTTACGTGAGCAATTACAATTTGATGGCGTGTTATTTTCTGACGATTTAAGTATGCAAGCCGCATGCGTGGCTGGTGACGCTGACGCTCGTATTCAAGCCGCTTTAAATGCAGGTTGTGACATGGGCTTAGTATGCAATAGCCGTGAATCTGCATGTGTTGCACTCGATGGCATTCAAAATCTAGCCTTGCCAAACCAAGAGCGTTTGGAACGCATGCGCGGTAAAATCCCTCAAATTGCGATGGGGCAAGCTATAGAACTTGGCACTGATTGGCAGACTGTTCGAAACCGCATTGTCGATTTTAAAAATCAATATTGCTAAGGTTTAAGCTGAATTGATCGATCACAAAAGGAACACGACAAGGTGTTCCTTTTTTTATATGATAAAAACAAACAAATACAGCTTGCCGCTATCAATTCGGTTAAGCCTAAACAATTAAAACAACATTAGGTCAGGATGACATGACAGACAGTTTATCGGAACATCGCCATATTTCATTTACCGCCCATTACACTGGATATATTTGGTATAGCATGGGCATTTCACATCCAGTCTTTGCCACCAGCAAAGGTAAATTTTTAGCACGCATGGTACACCCACTCGAAAGTTGGGCAGAAAAAAATGTTGGCGGCAGCATGCGTTCCACCTTAAAACAGCGTCATGCCATGATTGATCAACATCTTGATCAACTCATTGCAAAATTTCCAAATTTACAAGTACTTGAAATAGCCTGTGGACTATCGCCACGAGGCTGGAATTTCCGTAGTAAACATCCACAAATTGATTATCGTGAACTTGATTTGCCTGATATGGCAAAAATTAAGACCCAAGCCTTACAGAAAATTGATCAACAATCGCCTGAAGTTTTAACAGCAGATATTTTTAGTCAAGACTTTGAACGCGCCTTTAATGTTTTTGATCCCGAGCGTCCATTGGTAGTCATAAGTGAAGGTCTCATTAATTATTTTGATCAAAACCTATTAAACCAATTACTTGAAGGAATTTGCAAATACGGTGCTTCATTTCAAGAACTACATTACCTAACAGACATCTATCCAGAACCGGTTAAAAATCGTCTTGCACGCTTTATTTGGGCCAGCAGTAAACTACTTAAGGTGATGTCACGTAGCGCCTTCGCCTTCCATTTTCAAACCCCAGAAGAATTGCAGCAATTTTTTAGCAAGGCCGGATTTAGTGCAGTCGATGTCGTTCAACCTGCCTTATATTTTTCACAAGAAACAGCCGAGCAAGTGATACCCTTTCAGAATACAGATGAGCATTTGGGGGATTTAGTTTGGATGGTGCATACAAGCATAAAAAAACAGCGTTAATACGCTGTTTTTTTCAAATATTCAAAGCTTTATCCTACTGCTTCTAACAACATCATCTCTTCTTTTTGACGTGCGACAAAACGTAATAAACGTTCTGCAATATCAAAACTGCCATGCTTAAACAGCGCGCGAATTTGTTGATTTTCAATTTCAAAGATGAGGCATTCAATTTTAAATTCGCCTTCATCATCCTCTAAATGCAAGGCTAAATCACGCGGGTACTGTGCTGCTACGTCAGCCATCCCCTCAGAAATATCGAGCAGTACACCAAAGTAATTCAAATCTACAATACCGACCTCCATACACAATTCTGAGTGTCGATACGATAGATGCGTAAATGGTTGATGAACCTGTATACGCTCCTCACCACGGCGCTCAATTTTTTGCATTTGCTCACGGCTCATTGGAATGATGCCATCTAAGTGCTGAATGGACTCACCTCTGAGATAAGTCGCAAATAAGTTCATGGTTTCTTTACGACGTTGTAATTGAGGTAAATGATCAGCATTGGCAATCATGGCAAATTGCATATTTGGGCATTGCAACGCAAACCCGGCATTTTCATGTGGCAAAGTAAAGCTGTCATACTGCCCACAGGACACTAAAACATCACATTGTGGAATGGGCACATCTTGCAAACGGAGTAAGCGATTACAGTTAATGTCGTAACGCTCTTGTTCAGTATTGGTAAATTCAGCCATTTGCCTAAAGAATAAACGCTTTGCTGTCGGTGACATACGCGTTACATCCAATTTGGCATGATTTACCAAGTACAAAATCACCGCTTGGCCAAACTCATCCATGCGCTGCTCTTTCATCAAATGCAGCGACTCTTCGAGTAACATACGCCAGCTTTTACGGGTTTTCTGCATCACACCCATTAAAATCATGCGATCGATCAGTTCAGGACGTTGATCCGCCAAACCCGCTGCCACGACAGAACCGAGCGACATTCCCATCACAGAGACTTTTTCTAGGCCAACAATATCCATCCACACACCGAGCATTTTGGCTAAATCACCGAGTTCCAATGTACCCGCTGAAATACCACTATCGACATTGGTAATCTGCTGATTTGAACCCATCGATGGCATATCAATTAGAATGATCGGCCCAGCTGCAAAGAGTTGTTCAACACAATATTTGTAGGAATTAAAGTTTTGAAATGCACCACCAATAATCACAATCGGCGTACGGTGAATGGTTTCAGGCTGTGCGATTGCCATATATTCAACTTTCCAGCCATCAATCCATGTTGTTCTGGCTGGCTGCTTAAAGCTTTGTTTGTCATAAAGATCAAAAAAACTGTAATGCGTACTTTCCTGTACTTCTGGATCCATTTGGATAATGGAATTCATATTCCTTTCCTCCATTCCTGCCTTATTTTTATTGTCAGGAATTCATTCAGAGAACTCTGCTCGACTCAGCATCCTGCTCTTTAATCATTATTTGTACGACTTCAATGTCGCTATTGTTTCATTCTATACAGATGTTCATTTTACAAGCAACCAATATCCATGCCGCTTATCTACTTTTAACTATAAAACAATTTCAAAATGTTAATTCGCGCAGTGATCAATTACTTAAACTCAGTATTGGTGCTTCATTGTTCAGGCGCAGGCTGTTAATATCAAGATAAAATTTCTAAGTGATCAAACCGCTATGCAAGAGTCGATTGAACAATATATGCAAACGGTAGGACTACAAGCACGCAAAGCATCTCGTGTGCTTGCTGGCGCTTCTACCCAGACCAAAAACAATGCCTTATCAGCAATCTACACTGCGTTACAGAACAGTGAGACTGCGATTTTGGCCGCTAACCAAGTGGATATGACAAAAGCGCATAACAATAACTTGGATAGTGCTCTACTTGATCGCTTAGAACTTACCCCCACACGCTTTAAAGGCATGTTACAAGGCCTAAAAGATGTCATTGGTCTCACTGACCCGATTGGTGAAATTACAGATATGGCATTCCGCCCTTCTGGCATTCAACTGGGCAAAATGCGTGTTCCTTTAGGTGTCGTGGGCATGATTTACGAATCACGTCCAAACGTAACGCTTGAAGCTGCATCGTTGGCATTAAAATCAGGCAATGCGATTATTTTGCGTGGCGGTTCTGAAGCCTTAGAATCGAATCAAGCAATTGCTGAAGCGATTCAACATGGTTTAAAAGCTGCTGGTGTACCAGAACATGCTGTACAAGTGATTAATACGGCTGATCGTGCAGCTGTCGGTCAGTTAATTACCATGTCTGAATATGTCGATGTGATCGTTCCGCGTGGTGGTAAAGGCCTGATTGAACGTATTACCAATGATGCACGCGTTCCTGTGATTAAACATTTAGATGGTAATTGCCATGTTTTTGTTGAAGCACAAGCAGATCTACAAAAAGCATTACCGATTGCACTAAATGCGAAAACCCATCGTTATGGCGTATGTAATGCCATGGAAACCTTATTGGTTGACGACAATGTCGCGGAAGAGTTCTTACCGCGCATCGCAGAACTCTATGCAGAGAAAAAAGTGGAATTACGTGGCTGTGCAGTAACGCAACGCATTTTGGGTTCATCTGTGATTGCTGCAACTGAAGAAGATTGGTACACCGAGTATTTAGGTCCAATTTTGGCTGTGAAAGTCGTGTCTGGTCTAGATGAAGCCATTGAACATATCAACAAATATGGTTCACATCATACTGACTCCATTATTACCGAAAACTTCAGCCTTGCACGTCAGTTCTTAGCACGCGTAGATTCAAGCTCAGTGATGATTAATGCATCGACTCGTTTTGCTGATGGTTTTGAATATGGTCTAGGTGCGGAAATTGGAATTTCAACCGATAAAATTCATGCCCGCGGCCCAGTTGGACTTGAAGGCTTGACCTCTCAAAAATGGGTGGTTTTCGGTGATGGTCAAATTCGTCAATAAAACTTGGCTAGCTTGAACTATTCATACGTTCAAATAAAACTTCAAATTAAAGCTGTGCTATGACTTAAATAGCACAGCTTTTTTTTTGGGGGGGGGATGGATCCATTCATTTAAGCCGTTCAAACAATATAGAACGGCTATTAAAAATAACTAGACTCTGCGTTCACAAGTCATAGCGATAAAAATTCAATAGGACTCAAATAAAAAATAAAACGATTCAGTAACCGTTAAAAGCTCGGTGAGTAGAAAGCCCTTACCGATTTATCTACAATTAAGTGAAAAATTAGAAATTTAGCTACAAATTAGCCAATACAAGATAGATTGGACATGTTATGTTCAAAAGAATGGAAATAAAGGATATGCGTTTTAAGTACTATTTTATTAATAAATGAAAACTATGAACTGATAAATTTTAATTATTATTGGTTTCATGGTCGATAGTGCTTAAGTCTAATCTCCTAAAGTCTATCTAGGACGATAAAAAAACCCATGTTAAAACATCATCACAGATCTAAATTGCACCAATATAAAACACTGCATTCAGATCAAAATTATGGATAAGTATTTCAATTAGAATCGGGTATTTAATCGTGTCTACATCAGTATTAGTAATTAACTGCGGATCTTCTTCTATCAAATATGCGTTAGTTTCTGAGCGCCGTGAAGATCGTATTTTTGGTCTTGCCGAAAATCTGGGCTCTGCTGATGCACGTATTAAAGGAGTCACTACCGGTGGTGAAGCACTTGAGCTTTCAATTCCACATGCTGACCATGAAAAAGCCCTTGAAACTATTCTTGAGCGTTTATCTCACCATAACCCTCAAGCAATTGGTCACCGTGTTGTACACGGCGGTACTTTGACTAAAGCCGAATTATTAACACCTGAAATTATTGAACGTATTCGTGAAGCAACCCCTCTTGCACCGCTTCACAACCCAGCACACTTGGTAGGTATCGACGCAACAATGCGTTTGTTCCCAGAACTTCCACAAGTGGCTGTATTTGATACGGCATTCCACCAAACTATGCCATCTCACGCATACCGCTATGCATTACCAAAATTCTTATATACACACCACAACGTTCGCCGTTACGGTTTCCATGGTACAAGCCATGCTTATGTATCTGAACGTGGCTCAATGTTGGCAGGCAGCTTCAAACAAGGTGGTTGGTTAACAGCACATCTTGGTAACGGTAGTTCGACTTGTGCTATTTGGAATGGTCAATCTGTAGATACATCAATGGGTTTAACTCCACTTGAAGGTGTCGTGATGGGTACACGTAGTGGTGATGTTGACCCAAGTATCCATAGTTTCCTTGCTTCAAACTTAGGTTGGGATATCTACAAAATCGACAAAATGCTCAACAGCCAATCAGGCCTACTTGGTTTATCTGACTTGTCTAATGACATGCGTACGTTGATTGAAGCCTCAGAACAAGGCAATGAAGATGCAGCGCTTGCTATTGAAGTTTTCTGCTACCGTTTAGCAAAATCTTTAGCAGGTTTAAGCTGTGGTCTACCACGTATTGATGGTCTATTCTTCACTGGTGGTATCGGCGAAAACTCAGCTTACATTCGTGAAAAAACGGTTTCTTACTTACCGCATTTTGGCTTTAATTTAAGTAAAGACCTTAACAATAACTTAAAGCGTGGTACTGAAGGTCGTATTGACCACGGTACAGGTCCACAAATTTGGGTTGTACCGACTGATGAAGAAGGTCGTATCGCAAAAGAAACTGAACACGTTGTAGACGAGGTAAAAGCCGCTGCAAAAAAGTCTGATGCTTACGCTGCGATTGCATAAGCAATCGCATCAGCCCTAATGCCTTAAATATTTCATTTTTAGATTTGATTTAGACACTGTATGAAAACAATTTTACTCGTGCCAACTGGGGAAGGTGTAGGTTTAACATCTGCATGCTTAGGCTTAATTTATGCATTGGAATGCCAAGGTGTCAAAGCTGGCTTTCTCAAACCATTTTCACAAGAAAGCGATGCAGGCTCACTCGATCGTACCACTGCCCTGTATCGTCATCTTTTTAACAGTGAAACTGTTGAACCAATACGCCATGCAACTGTTGTTCAACAGCTCAATTTAGGTGAAAGTGATGAATTGCTTGAAGAAGCTGTTCGCTTACACCGTGAAATTGCCAAAAAGCACGACCTGATCATTGTTGAAGGTTTATTACCAAGCAGCCGTGATACTTTCGCTTCAGAGTTAAATGCAACACTCGCTAAAGCCCTTGATGCCAAAGTGATTATTGTTGGTACAGCAGACATTAATAATCCTGCAAAAACAGCCGATAAAATTGATAACTTAGTCCGTCAATTTGGTGGTGCTGCATCTGAACGTACCGCTGGTGTATTGTTTATGCGTACTCGTGGCCTACCAGAAGACTCTGCACAGATTCCTGTTACCATTGATCCAAGTTTACGTTTAATCAGTGATACAGAAAAATTTGTTGCGTCAATTCAAAGCACACATCCACAAATTGGTAGCACACAATTACCTGTAATTGGTTTAGTTCCGTTCAGCAATACACTGAGCGTACCACGCATGTCAGATTTGGCTGTACACATTCAAGCAGATTGGATTAATCAAGGCGATGCGGCTCACCGTCGTGTATTACATAGCAGCCTGATTGCATCAAATATTGAACATGAATTACATAAATTTGTCGCAGGTGAGCTCATCATCAGTGCATCAGATCGTATTGATGTATTGTTGGCGTCTAGCTTAGCAAGCAGCAACGGTATTCCTTTGGCTGGTTTAGTGTTAACTGAACATCATCAACCAAATCCACAAGTTTTGGACTTCTGCCAAACAGCAATCAAACAAGGGCTGCCAATTTTACATACGCCTTTAAGTACCTTTGAAACGGCGCAGCAGCTTTCAAACTTAGGCAATGAAATTCCAGTGGATGATGTTAAACGTGGCGAGCAAGTCACACGTTTTGTTTCAAGCCACATCAATGCAGATTGGATTACTGAAATATTGAATGGTTCTTATCAACCTCGTCTTTCTCCATCTGCATTCCGCCATGAATTGGTACAAAAATCGATTGCAGCGAAAAAGCGCATTGTACTGCCTGAAGGTGATGAGCCACGTACCATTCAAGCGGCTGCAATTTGCCAATCACGTGGTATTGCGCATTGTATTCTTTTGGCAAAACCAGAAGTTGTCGTTGAAGTTGCTAAAGCACGTAACATTGAATTGCCACATGATTTAGAAATTATTGATCCAGATCTAATTCGCGACAACTATGTTGAGAAAATGGTTGAGCTGCGTAAAGGCAAGTTAAACGAACTTCAAGCGAAGGATCAACTACAAGATACCGTCGTACTCGGCACCATGATGTTAGCGCTGGATCAAGTGGATGGTTTGGTGTCAGGTGCTGTTCATACCACAGCCAATACGGTTCGCCCTGCTTTCCAGCTGATTAAAACTGCACCAGATTATTCGTTGGTATCTTCAGTATTCTTCATGTTGTTACCTGATGAAGTATATGTCTATGGAGACTGTGCAATTAACCCAGATCCAGATGCAGAACAACTCGCGGAGATTGCGATTCAGTCTGCAGATTCAGCAAAAGCTTTTGGTATTGATCCACGCATCGCCATGATTTCCTACTCCACAGGAACATCAGGTGCAGGTGCCGAAGTGGAAAAAGTCGCTGAAGCAACACGTATTGCCAAAGAACGTCGTCCTGACTTATTAATTGATGGCCCACTTCAATACGATGCTGCATCGGTAGAAAGTGTTGGACGTTCAAAAGCACCTGACTCTAAAGTGGCTGGTCGTGCCAATGTGTTTATTTTCCCGGACTTAAATACAGGTAATACAACCTATAAAGCAGTTCAACGCTCTGCAAATGTTGTCAGCGTTGGTCCAATGCTGCAAGGTTTAAACAAGCCTGTAAATGACTTGTCACGTGGTGCGTTGGTCGATGATATAGTATTTACCATTGCCTTAACCGCAATTCAGTCTGAACAACAAAGTGCTTAACTTTTAAGATTAGCCTTTAAAAAAACCACCCGTTCGTAAGATAGGGTGGTTTTTTTATGAGGTTTATAAATTTTCTTTTTTTAGTTTTCAAAAATGTATTCAAGTATCACTATCGAGGTGTTACTGCGAGTTTCAGTGCAAATATAATAAAAACTACACCTGCAACCTGATAAATCTTCGCTAAGTTTTTAGGTTGTAAAATCAATTTCAAAATAGGTTTCATCAAGCGAATCAAACACAACGACCACAATAACCCTAAGACAACATGTACCAAGACCATTCCAAATAACCACATCGTTGTATGCTCACTACTTAGAACAAATTGCGGCAGGAAGGACACATAAAAGATACCAAATTTAGGCTTTAAAATATTCGTTAAAAGTCCTTTTAAAAATACATTTTCTTGAGCAGGACTATCTACTGAAATATCCATCACTTGACGAGGTTTAAACAACAATCCAAAGCCCAACCACAGCAAATAGATTGCGCCCACCCATTTCATGATATTGAATACTAACTCTGAGCTTGCCAGCAATGCTCCCACGCCACAAGCCACCAAAACTCCCCAAGCAAAACAACCAAAGGTGATTCCGAGCGCCGCTTGCAAAGCCTTTCACTTTATGTACGGCAGCCGTACGAATGACCAATGCTGTATCAAGGCCAGGAGTAACGGTTAATAGAAAGATGGCGATTAAAAATGGGAGAAGAAACTCAAGCATCATGCATCACATCTGCATAAATTTTGAATCAAAGCATATAACGTTTCATGCAAAATTTAAATTCAATAGAAAATGAGCAAAAGATTTGAAGATTTGAAGCTTTGAAGCTTTGAAGATTTGAAGATTTGAAGATTTGAAGATTTGAAGATTTGAAGATTTGAAGATTTGAAGATTTGAAGATTTGAAGATTTGAAGATTTGAAGATTTGAAGATTTGAAGATCAGTTTGTATTTATTTTTTTAAAATTTAAAGCAAAAAAAAAAGAAGATAAAGCTTTAGGCTTGATCTTCTTGTTGACCGTAGAACCAAGTTGCTGCGATAAACAGAGAAAAACCAATAACAGATAACACTGGAGTAACCATATATTTCACACTCTAAGTTTGATGAGGTCATTATGTAAAAGTTTTATGACAGTTATATGACAAATGTGAAATATTAAAAAATCTAGATATACCAATAATAATCAATTATTTATAAAAATATTATATTCGCTTATGTCCTTTTTATGACAATTATTTCACTCAATATGACAGTAAATTGGCTATTTTCAGCTCAATTATGACAACCACCAAGATCTAGCAAGTAACCTATTAAACTTTCGCCCAAAGATTAAGCGAAATACCCACAAAAGCGCCTTTTTGTCTTATAATTTAGCCCGCTAGCTATCAGCCCGCTCAAGAGATATTTGTATGACAACTATTATCAAGCAAGATGACTTGATCACATCGGTAAAAGATGCGCTTCAGTTTATTTCTTACTATCACCCGCAAGACTTCATCCAAGCGATGAGCCGTGCATATGACCGTGAAGAAAACAAAGCCGCTAAAGACGCAATTGCACAAATTTTAATTAACTCTCGTATGTGTGCAGAAGGCCACCGTCCTATCTGTCAAGATACGGGTATTGTGAACGTATTTCTTGAAGTGGGCTTAGACGTTAAATTTGATTTAACCATGAGCCTAGACGATGCGATCAACGAAGGTGTACGTCAAGGTTATCTTGAAAACTCAAACATTCTTCGTGCATCAGTTTTAGCTGATCCTGCTTTCGGTCGTAAAAATACCAAAGACAACACTCCTGCAGTAATCCACTACAAACTTGTTCCAGGTAACAAAGTCGATATCACTGTTGCTGCGAAGGGTGGTGGTTCAGAAAACAAGTCTAAACTTGCGATGTTGAATCCATCTGACTCGATCGTAGATTGGGTACTTAAAACTGTTCCAACAATGGGTGCAGGTTGGTGTCCTCCTGGCATGCTCGGTATTGGTATTGGTGGTACTGCTGAAAAAGCCATGATGCTTGCAAAAGAAGCATTAATGGAAGAAATCAACATGGACGAACTCCTTCGTCGTGGCCCACAAAACAAAATGGAAGAACTCCGTATTGAGATCTTCGAAAAAGTTAATGCTTTAGGTATTGGTGCGCAAGGTCTTGGTGGTTTAACCACTGTTCTTGATATCAAAATCAAAGATTACCCATGTCATGCTGCGGGTAAACCAGTGGGTATGATCCCGAACTGTGCAGCGACTCGTCACGCACACTTCCAATTAGATGGCTCAGGCGTTGCGCAGATTCAAGCGCCGAGCCTTGAAGACTACCCTGCGGTAACTTGGGATTCATCAACATCTAAACGTGTTGACCTAGACAACATCACACAAGAAGAAATGAACGCTTGGCAACCAGGTGATACATTGCTTCTTAACGGTACAATCTATACAGGTCGTGATGCTGCGCACAAACGCATGGTTGACATGCTCAACAATGGTGAAGAACTTCCTGTTGATTTGAAAGGCAAGTTCATTTACTACGTAGGTCCTGTAGATCCAGTTGGTGATGAAGTAGTTGGTCCTGCAGGCCCAACAACTGCAACACGTATGGATAAATTTACACGTCAAGTACTTGAAGCAACTGGCTTGTACGGCATGATCGGTAAAGCAGACCGTGGTCCTGCTGCTGTTGAAGCAATTAAAGACAACAAAGCGACTTACTTAATGGCTGTGGGCGGTGCTGCTTACTTAGTATCTAAAGCAATTCGTGAAGCTGAAGTTGTTGCTTTTGCTGACCTAGGTATGGAAGCAATCTACAAATTTGTCGTGAAAGATATGCCTGTATCTGTTGCTGTAGACGTAAATGGTACATCTGTACATGCGACTGCACCAAAAATCTGGCAAGCAAAAATTGGTAAAATTCCGGTAGTTGATGCTGCTGCAAACTAATTTGCCAAAATAAAAAAAGCACCCTCAATGGGTGCTTTTTTTATGCTCAGGATTTAGTTCATGCTAATTAAAACGAATTGATCTTAATCACTTAAAATCACAGAACTACCAAGTACGTGGATCCCAAATTTTAAACGGCTTTGTCAACTGTACGTCTTCCGCTGGATCATAATGAGGTGCTTTAATTTTTTGTGCACTACGGCGAACTTTTCCTGAATTTTGATCTTCAGCCACAAAGTTAAAACTGTTTGATTTTAATTCGGTATAAGCAATTTCATTACGCCCAACTTTTTCAGGCATTAATAAAATCGGGCCTGATACCGTTCGCTTTGAAGATAAATTTTCTTCATCGTATTTAATAAAATAAGATTGCCCTGCTTCCACTGTAAAATCTAAATATTTAGGTTTCTGAAAATGGTTAATCCCTAAAGGACGGCTTGAAGACAGTCGATAATTTCCTGCTGGCAATTCCACCCAGTAGTAATGATTATTCAATAAACTTGGAATGCGTTCACTATTTAGAAATAAGCTTGTCGCGACAATTTCTTGACGATTCCACTTCGTATCTGGACGGTACAAATATACTACCGCAGCTTGATCATGCTGTGGTTTTACGTCCTGAAAATGTCTACCTTGCTTCTGATTGACCCAACCGCCAATCGTGAACATCCCTAGACGATATTGCTCAATATGGCCTATTGCTTGGTCTGGATTTACAGGTTTAAGGGTTGAGGCTAAAGCTGTGTTTTGTTCGACAGCAGATTTTCCATGACAACCTAACAAAGCTAGGCTGCTTAAAAGAATAATGGTTACACTACGCATGATTATCCCTCACTGCGTGCTTTTTATTTTACATATCTTGTTTTAAATTTTGATTGTCAGGCATCCACACCTTCTCGCTGAGATTAACATTGCCCTTTTATTTTTGGAAATAAAAAACGTGTGCAAATCTGAGATTTACACACGTTTCAGACGAATAGCGATTAAGCCGATTTAGTATTTACAACTTTTAAATCTGACTTCGGTGCTACTTCTTCGGTTTTCTTAGGTTGACGCTCTGCTTTAAATTCAGGCGCAGCCTCACCATTAATTACCGCTTCATTAACAACAACAGTGCCCACATCACTACGGCTTGGTAAATCATACATGGTTTCAAGCAATGAATTTTCCAAGATAGAACGTAGACCACGTGCACCTGTATTACGATCCAATGCTTTTTTCGCCACAGCACGAAGTGCTGAATCCTCAAAAACCAAATCTACATTTTCCATGTCGAATAGGTATTGATATTGACGAGTTAAAGCATTTTTTGGCTCAGTTAGAATTTGCATCAATGCGTCTTCATCTAACTCATCCAAAGTTGCAATGACAGGCAAACGACCAATAAATTCTGGAATTAAACCAAATTTTACCAAGTCAGTCGCTTCAACTTGACGGAACAAATCAGATAACTTCTTCGTTTCATCTTTTTTACGCACTTCAGCAGTAAAGCCAATACCACCTTTTTCTTGACGCTGTTGCACAATTTTCTCAAGACCTGAGAATGCACCACCACAAATAAACAAGATGTTCGAGGTATCAATCTGAATGAATTCTTGCTGCGGATGCTTACGACCACCTTGAGGAGGAATTGAGGCAACCGTGCCTTCAATCATTTTCAGCAATGCTTGTTGTACGCCCTCACCCGACACATCACGTGTGATCGATGGGTTTTCAGACTTACGGGTAATTTTGTCGATTTCATCGATATAGATGATGCCTTTTTGGGCTTTTTCTACATCGTAATCAGCTTTTTGGAGAAGCTTTTGAACAATGTTCTCAACATCTTCCCCCACATAACCTGCTTCAGTTAATGTTGTTGCATCTGCCATAGCAAATGGAACATCAAGTAGACGCGCAAGCGTTTGAGCAAGTAATGTCTTCCCTGAACCTGTCGGTCCAACCAACATGATGTTACTTTTTGAAATCTCAACACCATCTTCAGGTTTCTTGCCACTTGTACCGACTTTCAGACGTTTATAGTGGTTATAAACCGCAACAGACAAAGTCTTTTTCGCAACATCTTGACCAATCACATATTGATCGAGCGCAGCACGAATTTCATGCGGCTTTGGAAGCGGTCGAGTCGCCCAGTCATTGGTTTCAACTTGTTGACTGGTTTGAACCAGGTCAAGACATACGTCCACACACTCATTACAGATGTACGCGTCCTCACCTGCAATCAGTTTCCCGACTTCAGACTGCGTTTTACCGCAAAATGAACAATGTTTTTGTCCTTGAGGATGTTCGGACATATTCACTCCAATAATTAATTTTTTAAAACTTATGGACGTTTAGATAAAACTTCATCCACTAGACCATATTCTTTAGCAGCTTGTGCTGTCATAAAGTTGTCACGGTCAGTATCGCGAGCAACAGTTTCATAGTCTTGACCACTGTGCTCAGCCATTAAACGATTTAAACGTTCTTTAATAAATAGAATTTCACGTGCGTGAATTTCAATATCCGATGCCTGACCACGGAAACCACCGAGCGGTTGGTGAATCATGACACGGGCATTTTCAAGACAGTAACGCTTACCTTTGGTTCCAGCATTCAGCAGGAAAGCACCCATTGATGCAGCTTGACCCATACAGTAAGTCACAACATCCGGTTTAATAAATTGCATAGTATCGTAAATTGCCATACCTGCAGTCACCGAACCACCTGGTGAATTGATATATAAATGAATATCTTTGTCTGGGTTTTCAGCTTCTAAAAACAACATTTGCGCAACAATTAAGTTCGCCATGTTATCTTCTACTTCACCGGTTAAAAAAATCACACGTTCACGCAAAAGGCGTGAGTAAATATCAAAAGAACGCTCACCACGAGAAGATTGCTCAACTACCATTGGCACTAGTGCGTTTTCAATTGTTGGAACATACATACGTTATTTATTCCTAAATTTTTCTGACTCAACCCATAAATCACAATATGAGGGATATTTGTCGAAATTGCAAAAGATTCCCAATTAAATAACAGATATTTTTTTCATATGCATTGTGAAATTAGGACAACTTATATAAGGGCTTGCAGCGATAAAAAAAGGCGCATAATGCGCCTTTTTTTACAGAGCTAGTAATTAGCCTTGTTGACGAGCTTGTTGCTCTTTCAATAAGTCTTCATAGCTAACTTTAGTGTCAGTTACTTTAGCAGAAGCTAAGATATAATCTACAACTTGGTCTTCTAAAATTACTGATTCGATTTGAGCGCGTTGCTGTTTATCGTTGTTGAAGTATTCGATTACTTCTTTAGGATCTTCATAAGAAGAAGCCATATCTTCGATATAAGCATCAACACGTGCAGCATCTACTTCAAGTTTAGCATCAGCCAATACTTTGCTTACTAATACGCCAAGTTTTACTGCTTTTTCAGCTTGTTCTTTGAACAATTCATCTGGAAGCATGCTTGAGTCAAATGCTTTCGCACCTTGAGCACCAAACTGTTGAGTGAATTGCTGGATCATTTGTTGACGTTGACGGTCAATTTCTTGAGCAAGCATAGATTCTGGAATTTCAACTTCGTTCGCAGCTACAAGTGCATCAAAAGTTGCACCTTTCACTTGGTTACGAAGACCATTTTTCACTTCACGTTCCATGTTTTTACGAACGTCAGCTTTAAGTTTTTCAACGCCTTCTTCTTCAGTTAAACCGAAGATTTTAAGGAATTCAGCATCAATTTCTGGAAGTTTTTGTTTTTCAACAAGCTTAACAGTGATTTTGAATTGAGCAGCTTTACCAGCAAGATTTTCAGCTTGGTAATCTTCTGGGAAAGTTACGTCGATAACTTTCTCTTCGCCTTTCTTCATACCAACGATGCCGTCTTCGAAGCCAGGGATCATACGACCTGAACCCAATACAAGTTTAAAGTCTTCAGCAGCGCCGCCTTCAAACTTCTCACCATCAACAGTACCTTCAAAGTCGAAAGTTACTTGCATGTCTTTCTTAGCCATGCCTTTAGTTTCAGCCCATGAAGCACGTTGCTTTTGAAGATTTTCAAGCATTGTGTCAACGTCTTTGTCGCTTACGTCAGTTGCTTTACGTTCAACTTCAAGACCTTCGAATTTCACTTCAACTTCTGGATAAACTTCAACAGTTGCTTCAAAAACTAAAGCGTCGTCTTTCATTTCAGTTTTGTCGATGTTTGGCATACCAACAGCGTTGATTTTTTCTTGTTGGATTGCTTCAAAAACTGTGTCACGAATAACGTCGTTCACAACTTCTTGATAGATACCAGCACCGTATTCACGACGTACAACGTTTACAGGCACTTTACCTGGACGGAAGCCGTTGATCTTCACAGTTTTGGCAGTGCGTTTCAAGCGAGCTTCAAATTGCTCGTTAACACGGCTCGTCGGTACAGATACAGTTAAACGACGGGCAACGCCCGAAACCGCTTCAGAAGTTACTTGCATGGCTTCCTCGATATTTTGTTAATTAACAGTTTAAAAAAAAGTGCCACATTATATGACAACATTTAAATATATACAAAAATCGATTATAGCACTATATACCCTATCGATGCGCTCCCTTCTTTTCGTACGTCTGATAGCTTTTTAAAGAATAATATTGATGTTTTTTTGATTAATTATTGAAAATGAGAAACTTTCTCACTATTATTCTTGATGTTTGATTTATATTCATTTTCATATTTTTATCTCGTCCATTTTTGGAATTCTATTATGAGTAACTTTAATCTCAATCCAATTTCAGCGGCTTTACTTGGGGCAATTGTAACTACTACGAGTTTCGCACATGCTGAAACGACTGAATCTCAAGCTCAACAGATGGAAACCATTGTTGTTTCTGCAGCGGGCTTTGAACAAAAAGTAACAGATGCTCCGGCATCAATTACGGTATTAACTAAAGAAGATTTCAAAACAAAACGCATTACATCTCTTGCTGATGCGTTAAGTGATGTAGAGGGTGTTGATATTAGCCCTACAGCGGGAAAAACGGGTGGATTAGATATTAGTATCCGCGGTTTACCCTCTGAATATACGCTAGTTTTGATTGATGGTCGTCGTCAAAATAGTACTGGTGACATTACTCCAAATGGTTTTGGAGAAACGAAGAATAATTTTATCCCTCCACTTTCTGCAATTGAGCGTATTGAAATCATTCGTGGCCCTGCCTCTACGCTTTATGGTTCAGATGCGATGGGTGGTGTCGTTAATATTATTACCAAAAAAGTATCACATGAATGGACAGGTTCAATTAGTTTAGAAGGCTCTATTCTTCCAAAAAGTTCAGACTTCGGTAATCAACGCAGTGTCGACCTTTACGCTACAGGACCAATCGTACAAGATCTGCTAGGTTTGCAAATTCGTGCCAAGCATTGGGAGCGTGATGAATCAAATGTTACACGTGACATTGACCAATCTGCTCTAGGTACCGGAAATAATCCATCTGAAGGCAAACTTGATACATTGGGTGCTCGCTTAACTTTAACCCCAACAGAGAATCATGATTTATCTCTCGATGTAGAATCACACCGTCAATCGTATAAAAACCCTAAAAACTCTACCGGCTTCCAATTGGGTACAGTCGGTCCAGCGGGTGGTTATGATGACGAAATGGAGTTTAATCGAGACAAGTATGTTGTTGCCCATCAATGGCGTACAAATATTGGTGATTTAGACAGTAGTTTGACTCGAAATGAAAGTGAAACTGTCGGCCGCCTTATCCCATCTCGTATGCAAAACGGTGATTTAACCACAAAAACTCCACGAACAATTGAGAGTAAAGATACGATTTTTGATACAAAATTATCGGTCAATGCAATTGAGAACCATCGTTTAACGCTTGGGGGACAATGGTGGGATGCCAGTGTTTCAGATGGATTACGTGCTGCAAAACCTGAAGTAAGTTTTACACAGATTGGTTTATTTGCTGAAGATACCTGGAATGTGTTACCAAACTTAGCACTGACACTTGGTTTACGTTATGACGACCACGACACATTTGGTGATTTCATTACCCCACGTGCTTATGCAGTATGGAATGTTAATGATACATGGACGGTTAAAGGTGGATACTCTGAAGGTTATAAAGCACCACGCTTAGAACAGCTAACAAATGGTGTTGTGAATTTAGGTCGTCAAGGGGCTCAACCTATTTTTGGTAATCAAAATCTAAAACCTGAAACAAGTGATAATTTTGAACTTGGCGTATATTTCACACCGAACAATAATTTAAATATTAACTTAACTGGCTTTTTAAGCACGGTTCAAGACAAAATTGTGAGCGGTGCAATTACAGATACATCTGTAAATACGGGTGGAAAACCAGGAGAGTGTTTAGTCAACCAAGCCTGTGCTGACTATTTGACTGGCCTCGGAACACCTTGGCAGTGGCTGAACCAATCAAGTGATCGTGCATTTACAGTTACTCGTCCAGACAATGTCGATGAAGTCGAAATTTATGGTACAGAGTTAGGTATTAACTGGGGCTTTGCCGAAGATTGGAAATTAAACTTTAATTACACTTGGACAGAAACAGAAGTAACTAAAGGCAAAGACAAAGGTAAAAAGTTACAAGACACGCCTGAACATATGTTCAATGCTACTTTAAAGTGGAATGTAGCAGACAATGCAGACTTATGGCTTCGTGGTGAATATCGTACTGAGCGCTCTCGTTTCAAAACCACAAATTTAACGGGTGATGATTTGACCGTTTATAATGCCCTAGGTGACTACGAAGCTTATGGCTTAGTGCATTTAGGTACAAATTATGCAGTTAATGATAAATGGGATGTTGGCGTAGCTCTTTATAATATCTTTGACAAAGACTTTAATAAGTATGAAGTTATAAATGGTAGTCCATATAATATTTACAGCAACACCCAAGAAGGTCGCCGTGTGCAATTAAGTACAACCTTTAAATTCTAAATAACACTTTATAAAAAAACCTGCTTCGGCAGGTTTTTTTACATCAACAATTTACGATTTATTCTTATTTAATTCACAATCATGTCTATATTTATAATCTCAATTAAACATAAAAAAACAATACATTTTATCAATATTTAATAAAAACATAGTCTTAATCAATACTTGTTATATCATTACATTAAGTAGGACTATCACAATATGATTATCTATCGTGATTTACAATTACATAAAGATGTAAGACAAAATAAGAATCATTATTATTCGCATACAAATTCACTATTCGAAATTGGGTTCGAAATGGCCTTCATTAAAACACGTAAGAAAATTGTTTCTTCAGCAATTGCATCTTCTTTATCTGTAATTGCAGCAAATGCAATTGCACAAGAACAAACAACTCAACTTCCAACCATTAACCAAGAAGTTGTCGCTGAAAAAGCACCGAGCTTAAAAGTTGATAAATCAGCGAATACTAAATTTGTTGCTCCTCTACTTGATACACCAAAATCAGTTTCTGTTATTTCTAAGCAATTGATGGAAGATACTCAAGTTACAACTTTAAGCGATGCTTTACGTAATGTACCTGGTATTACCCTAGGTGCTGGTGAAGGTGGCAACCCAAATGGAGACCGTCCATTTATTCGTGGTTATACCTCTGAAAACTCTATTTACGTAGATGGCGTACGTGGTGGAACATCACAGAACCGAGAAATGTTTGCAATCGAACAAGTTGAAGTCACTAAAGGTTCCGCTTCTACTCTTGGCGGTGGCGGTTCAGTTGGTGGTAGCATTAACATGATCTCTAAAGTCGCTAAAAAAGGTGATTCTTTAGAAGGTTCTGTTGGTGCAGGTACTGATGATTATCAACGTATTACTTTAGACGGAAATAAAGATTTTGGTAATGGCATTGCTGCTCGCGTTGCAGTAATGGGTCACCACAACAATAAAGCTGGGCAAGGTGATGACGGCGCAGAATATAAGCGTGTAGGTATCGCACCAAGTATTACTTTTGGCCTAGATACACCAACACGTGCAACTTTAAGCTATTACTATTTAAAAACTGATGATCTTCCTGACTCAGGTGTTCCATATAACAATCCATTTGGATCTACTAATCCGAACTTTAATTTAAATGGCAATGGAAAACCAATTGATGTACCTCAAGGTGTTTATTACGGTTGGAAAGACCGCGATTTTCAAAAGCAAGAAAACCAAATTGGTACAATTAAACTAGAGCATGATCTAACTGATGATCTAACAATTTCAAATGTAACGACGTATTCAAAATCTAAAAATGATTATCTCTGGACTCAACCAGATGACTCTCAAGGTAACTTCATTGATACAACTACTGGTCAGCTGAAAGATAAAGGCATTTGGCGTCGTGCGAACTCACGTATTACCGATAGTAATACATGGGGCGATCAACTGTACTTGGCAGGCAAATTCAACACTGGATCTTTGAGTCATCGTTTTAATTTAGGTGCAGAATATAGCAACCAAGAAACAGATGTTGGCGGCTATGATATAACTGATCCGAATACCGCACAAATTGGCGGAAGTATCGCTTCAGGTGCTTGTACAATTACCAACCCAAACGGCTGGTGCACTTCAACCAACAATCCAAACTCTAAAGATGCTTGGTTAGGTTCAATTGCTGCGAATAAAGCAAAAACGACTCAAACGACAAAAACTACAGGTATTTACTTTATAGATAACATTGAAATTAACCCTCAATGGTTATTAGATCTTGGCGCTCGTTGGGATAAATTTGATACTGAGCTACTGTATAATAAAGAAGGCACCTCAGGCCGTGGTGCTTCTGCAGTTAAAATTCCTGCAGGCACTAAATATGAAAGCAACACCGATTTCTGGAGTTGGAATGCAGGTCTGACCTTCAAACCAACTGAAAATGGTGCAATTTATGCAAGTTATGCGACTTCAGCAAGCCCAGTCGGGATCAATGCAGGCGATGGCGACGGTAATGATTCTATTGGTTCTGGTAACTCAGCATCAATCAATGATCTAGACCCAGAAAAAGCACGTACTTATGAGATTGGCACAAAATGGGACATTTTTAATAAACGTGCAAATGTGACTGCTGCAATTTTCCGTACTGAAAAACAAAATACACGTGTTGCAATTGATGCAAATACTTCTGCCAATGTCGGTGAAAGTAAAGTTGATGGTTTTGAATTGGGCTTAAACGGTAATATTACGGATAAATGGGCTGTAGCAGCAGGCTATAGCTATTTAGATAGTGAGTTAACAGAAGTTGCTTACAACAGCAGCGATAAAGGCAATAAGTTACCGCAAATGGCTAAAAACAGTGCGACATTGTGGACTACTTATAAAGTATTACCACAGTTGACGATTGGTGGTGGCGCTATAGCTTCTGATAAAGTCTATGGCAATACTGCTAATACTAAGTTTGTACCCGGCTATGTACGCTATGATGCTATGGCTCGCTATGAAATCGACAAAAATGTTAACTTACAGTTGAATGTAAATAACCTTTCTGACAAACGTTATTTCAGCAAAGCATATTCTTCTCACTATGCTGCAGAAGCTGAAGGCCGTAGTGCAGTACTTTCTTTAAACTTTAAATACTAAGTTTAAATACTGGTTTTAAAATAAAATCCCATAAATATTTTATGGGATTTATCCTAAATAGCCTCTTCATAGAGGCTATTTTTGTATATGATCAAAGCATAAAAACATTACATTTTCAAAAGGTCAGGCTGTGATTCACCATATCCCAAATGTATTGAGCAAAGAACAAGTCACATACTTCCGCACTGAAATGGCAAAGGTGGAATGGATTGATGGGCAAAATACCACCGGTTCGCTCTCAAAAAATGTAAAAAATAATCAGCAACTCGATGTTGAACATCCGCTCACCCAGCATTTGGGCGATATCATTTTGCATAAACTATCACACCATGCCCTGTTCACTTCGGCGGCCCTCCCTTTAAACATTTTATCTCCCTATTTTAATCGTTATGAAAATGGCGAGACTTTTGGTTTTCATGTCGATAACGCAATTCGCTGGATACACGGCAGCAATAAACGCATTCGCACTGATCTATCTTGCACGATTTTTTTAAGTGAACCTGAGGAATATGAAGGCGGTGAACTCGTCGTTGAGGATACCTATGGTTATCACGAAGTTAAACTGCCTGCAGGCGATATGATTTTATATCCATCGACCAGTGTGCATGAAGTGACACCTGTGACTGCGGGTTGCCGCATCGCTTCATTTTTTTGGCTACAAAGTATGATTCGAGATGATGCAGATCGCCATATGCTGTTCAATCTTGACCAAAGCATTCAAAATTTGCGTATGGAGTTGGGAGATGCACATGCAGAAGTGGTCAAACTAACCAGTCTGTATCACAACCTACTTCGTAAATGGGCTGAAATTTAAATTAGCATTTTCATAAATTTACCTTTAAGACTTCTTAACTTTTAAGACATTTTGCTATTAAGAATAGAAAAACTATGCACACTGAAACCGTTCTAGCTCCATTGACTCAAATTCCAGCGCATTTGCAAACGATTGCAGATTATGAAGTCGAGGCTGAAAAACACCTTTCCAACATGGTGTGGCAGTACTTACAAGGCGGCTCGATGGATGAACATAGTGTGCTTGGTAATCTGTCTCAATTTGAACACATTCAACTACTGCCGCGTATGCTCAAGGACTTAACCCAAGGCCATACAGCGTGTGAAATTTTAGGGCAACAGTTTCCGCATCCAATTTTTGTCGCACCCATCGGACACCAACAACAATTCCACCCAGAAGCAGAGGCAGCAACTGCGCTCGCCGCAGAGGTTTTGGGGAGCAATATGATTCTCAGTACTTTCACCAATACTGATATGCGGACTTTAAAACAAGACAATCCGTACAAATGGTTTCAGTTGTATTGGCAAGGTGAACGTGAAAAATCCTTAGTCCTCGTTAAAATGGCTGAAGCTCAGCAGTTTAAAGCCATTGTGGTGACGGTAGACTCTCCACATACCGGTATTCGCGACCGTGAACGCCGCGTTTTTTTCCATTTGCCTGAAGGTATGCAGCATCCGCATACGCCTGCCCATATTCCCCTACCCGAATTAAAAGACGGTGATCATCCCGTTTTTAATGGTTTGATGAAAATCGCCCCAACATGGGATGATATTGCTTGGCTTACACAGCAAACTGAACTGCCCATTATTTTAAAAGGCATTGTTAATCCTCACGATGCCAAGTTAGCACTACAACATGGCGTGCAAGGGATTATTGTGTCGAATCATGGTGGTCGCGTTTTAGATGGCTGTATTGCTCCACTCACGGCCTTACAACTCATAAAGAAAGTCGTGCCTGCAGATTTTCCAGTTTTATATGATGGCGGGATTCGCCGTGGTTCTGATGTATTTAAAGCCATTGCTTTAGGTGCAGCTGCAGTATTGGTGGGGCGCCCATGCATTTACGGTTTGGCTACGGCCGGTGCTTTAGGCGTGGCGCATGTGCTGAAAATATTAAAAGAAGAACTTGAAATTACCATGGCGTTGATGGGAACAGCTACCATCGATGAGATCAATGAAGATTATATTTTTCAAAAATAGTGTTTTTATAGAAAAATATTTTCCCGTTATGCGTGACTGACGCAAATTTAGGAAATTATTTCCGGAATATATAGACTAATATTTAGTTATACATTTACAAGCTCTGCGGTAAAGCTAAGTCATGCGAATCCTAAAGGATTTTTCAGACTTTCGACTAATGACTCCGAAATTAAACTTGTAAATTGCTAGAATAGACACAATCTATATAAGTAATACCTGCCGTTTATCCACGACATTTTGCTCACGGTACTATCTAAGGAGTTTTCACATGATGTTGGCAGATCCAAGCAAAAAATACCGTCGCATGTACCAACGTGTTGACTTACCAGACCGTCAATGGCCAAACAACGAAATCAATAAAGCGCCGATCTGGATGAGTACCGACCTACGTGACGGTAATCAAGCGATCTTTGAGCCAATGAACATTGAACAAAAGTTCAAAATGTTCCAAATGCTTGTGAAAATTGGTTTCAAACATATTGAAATCGGCTTCCCTTCTGCATCTCAAATCGACTTCGATTTTACCCGTTTGTTGATTGAAGGTGGTCATATTCCTGATGATGTTTACATCGAAGTATTGGTTCAAGCACGTGATCATTTGATTCAACGTACTTTTGAATCGCTACAAGGTGCAAAACGTGCAATCGTGCATATATATAACTCAAACTCGCCAACATTCCGCAATAAAGTGTTGAATGTGGACGTTGAGGGCGCTAAACAATTGGCGATCAATGCTGCAACTAAAGTCAAAGAATATGCAGCAAAACAGCCTGAAACTGAATTTGTATTCCAATACAGTCCAGAGTGTTTTACTGCAACAGAATTAGAAGTTGCGAAAGATGTCTGTGATGCTGTCACTGAAATTTGGGAAGCATCTCCTGAGAACAAAGTGATCTTGAATTTACCAGCAACCGTTGAAGTGTCAGGTCCAAATGTCTATGCCGACCAAGTCGAATGGATGCACCGTAATTTACAACGTCGTGACGGGGTAATTATTTCTGTGCACTGTCATAATGACCGAGGCTGTGGTATTGCAGCATCTGAATTGGCGATCATGGCAGGTGCTGACCGTGTTGAAGGTTGTGTCTTCGGTAACGGTGAGCGTACAGGTAACGTAGACGTCGCAGCAATTGCATTAAACATGTATACCCAAGGCGTTGCACCTAACTTAGATTTTTCTAACATTAACGAAATTATCTCAACAATTGAAGAATGCACAGGTTTGCCTGTACACCCTCGCCACCCATATGCTGGTGACTTGGTCTTCACCGCATTCTCTGGTTCGCATCAAGATGCCATCAAAAAAGGTTTCGAGTTCCAAAAGAACGAAGAAATGTGGGATATGCCTTACTTACCAATCGACCCTAAAGACTTGGGCCGCGATTATGACGCTGTAATTCGTGTCAATTCACAATCTGGTAAAGGTGGTATTGCGTATTTGTTAGAATCGAATTACAACGTTGTGTTGCCACGCCGTATTCAAATTGAATTCTCGCAAATTGTGCAACAAAAAACGGATGAACAAGGTACTGAGATTTCAGCGCAAGCAATTTGGTCTTTATTCAAAGAAACTTATGTTGCTGCAAAAGACTCACATTACGCAGCGAAAAATTATCGTTTACACGATGAAAATGGCAAACAAGTCATTGAACTTGATATTGAAGTAAATGGTGAAACGCAACAATTGCGCGGTGAAGGCAACGGCCCAATCTCTGCCATTTTAAATGCACTTCAGTTACCAATTGATGTTTTAAGCTATGAAGAACGTAGCATTAGCTCTGGTGCACATGCAAAAGCATTGGCATTGGTTGAGATTCAAGTGAAAGGCACGGGTAAATCAGCATTTGGTGCTGGGGTACATGACAACATTGTCACTGCATCGATTGAAGCAATTATTGCTAGTACTAACCGTTTGATCGAGCAAGGTGTTTTGAGCACTGAGCAAGTGATGGCTGCTGCGGTATAAGCAATAGCAATAATAAATAGCACTAAAATGACTTTAGAAGGATACCCTCAAGTGGTATCCTTTTATTATTCATACTAAAGATTTAAGGCGAATATTTCCTGTGTCTTTTCCAAACGACTCAGTGGGCTTAGTTACCCCACAAAAGTTCATTTTCGAAGAGCCGTTAGAGCTCGAATGTGATCGCATTCTCCCGCGTTTTGAACTCATGGTTGAAACTTATGGCGAACTCAATGCAGATAAATCCAACGCGATTTTGATTTGTCATGCGCTTTCAGGCCATCACCATGCCGCAGGTTATCATCATGAAGATGATAAAAAACCAGGTTGGTGGGATTCATGTATTGGCCCAGGCAAAGCCATTGATACTTCAAAATTCTTTGTGGTTGCGCTAAATAATATTGGTGGCTGTAGCGGTTCTACAGGTCCAACATCACCAAACCCTGAAAATGACAACCGCCCTTATGGCCCTGATTTTCCACTGGTGACAGTTCGTGACTGGGTCAAAACCCAAGCCATGTTGTCTGACCGTTTAGGAATTGATGTTTGGTATTCGATTATTGGTGGCTCACTGGGTGGCATGCAAGCGTTACAATGGTCTGTGGACTACCCAGAGCGCTTGCATAAATGTGTAATCATTGCCAGTGCCCCAAAATTATCTGCACAGAACATTGCCTTCAACGAAGTGGCGCGTCAGTCAATTTTATCTGATCCAGATTTCCATGATGGTCGCTATTTAGAAAATGATAGCTATCCAAAACGTGGGTTGATTTTGGCACGTATGGTCGGTCATATCACCTACCTGTCTGAAGAAGCGATGAAACAAAAATTTGGTCGTGACTTAAAGTCGGGCAAATTTATGTATGGTTTCGATGTTGAGTTCCAAGTTGAAAGCTATTTGCGTTATCAAGGTGAACAATTTAGCCGTAACTTTGATGCCAATACCTATCTCATTATGACCAAAGCATTGGATTACTTTGATCCATCTCGTGAATACGAACAGTCTTTGAAAAAGGCCATGGCCAATACCAAATGTAAATTCCTTTTGGTGTCATTTACAACAGACTGGCGTTTTACCCCACAACGTTCGCAAGAAATTGTGGATGCATTAATTAGCAATCATAAACCTGTTAGTTATGTGGATATTGAAGCGGAACAAGGTCATGACTCTTTCTTATTCCCTATTCCTTTGTATGTGAAAACTTTACGTGCCTTCCTGGGCGGTGAAGAACATCTCAAAACAACTGCGAAGGAGAGCAACTAATGCGTATTGATCATCAACTTGCTGAACGTTGGATTAAGCCGGATTCAAGCGTCCTCGACTTGGGTTGTGGTGATGGTGAACTGCTTTCTCATATGAGTAAAAAGCACAATATTCGTGCATATGGATTAGAAATTGATCAAGAAAAGATTGCAATTGCAGTCAGTCGCGGGTTAAATATCATCCAGCAGGACTTAAATTTAGGTTTAAGTCGTTTTGCCGACCAGTCTTTCGACTATGTGGTTATGGCACAAGCCTTGCAAGCTGTAGATGCACCTGACGTTCTTTTACGTGATATGGTGCGTGTGGGGAAACAAGCGATCATTACTTTTCCTAACTTTGCGCATTGGAAGACGCGATCTTTCCTTGCTTTGAAAGGAATGATGCCGGTTTCGGACGCGTTACCTTATATGTGGTATAACACGCCCAACATTCATTTATGTACTTTCCGCGATTTTGAAGCGCTGTGTGCTGAAAATAACATCCGGATTATTAACCGACTTGCCGTGAATGGGGATCAACAAGACAGTTTACTGAGTAAACGTCTCCCAAATCTATTTGGTGAAGTCGCAATTTATCGAGTGAGCGCTCTATGAAAAAATTATTATTAAGCACGACACTACTGATTGGACTTTTTAGCATACAAGCCCATGCGGATTATGTTGCTCCATCATCTTCAGTTTCTAGCCAAGCTGCACAATATTCAATTATGGATATCAATAGCCTAACTAAAGCTGCGAAATCAGGCCAAGCAGGTGCACAGTTTTACTTAGGCACCAAGTACCAACAAGGTAAAGACGTTAGCAAAGATGAGCGCCAAGCATTTGCTTGGTACAAAGCTGCTGCGGACCAAGGCCTTTCTGCGGCTCAATTAAATGTTGGCCGTATGTTGGCGGATGGTATTGGCACAAAAAAAGATGAAACTTTGGCGCGTCAATACTTTGAAAAAGCTGCTAGCCGTGGTGATAACCGTGCGAGCTTCAACTTAGCCATGATGGAAGAGCAAAAGAAAAACTATATGGGTGCGTACCAATGGTATGAGCTATCTACCCGTGATGGCATGCTCGACAACAAAGTAATTAGCTTATCGGAAGGTAAGAAAACCGCTTTGGCTGCCAACTTAAGCCAAGACCAAATTCGTCAAGCACGTGACCGTGCCGACAGATGGATTCAAGCTCAATAAGTTTTGAATCTATAAAAAGCACCTTCGGGTGCTTTTTTATTGCCTATCCATGAGTCGGACTTGTTAAAATAACCGCATAATTTTTAAAGCACGGATCCTTCACATGGCATCAACTGATTGGTTATCTCAAGGCACATTAGTCCTCGCAAGCAATAACAAAGGTAAAATTGCGGAATTTGAAAAATTATTTGCAGAGCTCAACTTACCTGTTGAAGTGATTGCTCAAGGCAAACTTAATATTGAAGATGCCATTGAAGACGGTTTAAGCTTTGTCGAAAATGCCATTATTAAAGCCCGTCATGCTTCTAAAATTTCGGGTAAACCTGCGATTGCTGATGATTCAGGGATTTGCGTACCAGTATTGGGCGGTGCACCAGGCATATACTCTGCACGCTATGCAGGTGAACATGGCAATGATGCAGCCAATAACAGTAAATTACTCGCAGACCTCAAACCACTTCGTAAAGAAAGCGAAGTCATCGAAGGCATGTTCGTTTGTGTTTTAGCATTGGTACAACATGCAGAAGACCCACTCCCACAAATTTTCCAAGGCATTTGGAAAGGTGAAGTACTAGAGGCTGCTCGTGGGGAAAATGGTTTTGGTTATGATCCACTGTTCTTGTTACCCGAGTTAGGGCTTTCAAGTGCAGAAATGAGTAAAGAAGAAAAAAATAAAATCAGCCATCGTGGTCAGGCGATGCAACTGTTTAAAGCCAGTTTAGAACAATAAAAACTAAGCTGTATAATGTTGCCCCTTCTCCCCTCGGGGAGGACGGTGGCGAAAGATTCTCTATATTCCTCTCTATCACCGTTGCGCAGCAGTACTATGCATGTCTAGCTAAAAGTGAGTGTTTAAATTAAAGCGAATACATGCAGTAATAAACCATAGATACTCACCACGACACAGCTGATGATCGTACCTGAAGCAATGTATTTTGCCGACGTGCCTGTCCCCTGATAATGCGTTTCCAAAGCCACAATATTGGCTGCTGGCGGTAAACAGAACAATAAGAACATGACCCCAATATATTGTTCAATATTAGGAATAGCGAGGTAACGATAACTCAGCCCACACAGCACCGCGCCACATGCTAATTTTAACAAAGCCGTCTGACTACTTTGCCACAGGTCTGCTTTCTCAACTTTGGTGTGCCTCAACCACATGCCCAATACACACATGCCAAAGAAGCTCATACCAAATTTGGCTGCACTATAAACTACATCAATCAGATCATGCTGTGACCAATATTGCACCCCAACGGAACGAAAAATAAGGGCCAGAATCAAAGCAATCATGGGTGGAGCACAGAGCACTTTTTTTAAAATAAACGAAAAAGCTAACGATGTTTGGCTCACAGCCGTCACTGCCCAGAGATTACCAAAAATAGAGCCACCGATGTATAGCGCCACCATTGCTGGACTAATTTTTGTGCCAAACAACGCAATCGCAAAAGGAAAGCCTAACCATGCCATATTGACATAACTAAAACACAGGGCGCTTAATTTATTCTTTGAAAAGTATAAGAAAAAGTAAAATAAGAGCACTGCCACGACAAAACTGAATAGCATCAGACTAAAGCTACCAGCCTGATAAAACACCATGTTGTAGACAATAACAATCGGAATAAAGCAACGTGCTAAAAGACTTGAAAAGCCTGTTTTCAACCGTGTTGCCAATGGGGTGGATGCAAGGAATAAACCACTAAGAAAGGCCAACAGAGGGAGCAGCAACGTCACTTCAATATCCTTGAAATTTCACCGAATCATCATACACTGCTTTTTCTCAAAATCTGTGCGAAGCGATCGTTTTGTCTTGAAATTGAAACATCATCGTCACCGCAATGTCACACAAGCCTGTTGATATAGGGAAAACGAAAAATGATGAGGATCTACCCATGGCGGGACTATCAATTTGGCACGTACTAATTTTTGCAATTGTGGTTATTCTTCTTTTTGGTACAGCCAAACTTAAGAACTTAGGTAAAGATGTCGGCGGTGCCGTGAAAGACTTTAAAAAATCAATCCGTGATGAGGAAGCTGAAGCAGCTCAGCTAAATGAACCACGAACGATTGATGCTCATGTCAAAAGCACCGAAAGTTCTATTAAAAGCTAAGCGAGCACTGCCATGCTAAATGTGGGTATGACGGAACTCTTATGCTTTGCGATCGTTGCATTATTAGTTCTAGGTCCTGAGAAACTACCTGAAGCAGCACGCTTTGCAGCCAAATGGTATGGCAAAGCCAAACGTTTTATGAATAGCGTTCAAACTGAGGTAGATCGTGAGCTAAAGCTTTCTGAATTTCGTCAGGAAATCCAAAAAGAAATTGAGCGTATGACCGAAATAGAACAACGCTTACAAAAACAACTCGATCATCTCAGTAAATCAGCTCCAACAACAAAAACTGAAAATACGACTGCATATGAATATCAGTGGCTCACACCCTCTCCATTAACACCATTTTCAATCAACCATCTTAAACAACATGGTACACCTTTGTTTACTGCAGCAAATATACCTATTCAGCCCCAATTGAAGATAGCCGTATGAATCAAGTGTCAACAAGGCCAGACTCAAACACAGGCCAAGATGAAGAATTAGAACAAATGCCTGTCATGCAGCACTTAATTACACTGCGCAAGTATTTATTTAAAATCGTCGGCATTACCCTGTTGCTGTTCTTTTGTTTATTGCCTTTTCGCAATACGACTTATCAACTGTTATCTGAGCCACTACGCCAACAACTGCCAGTCAACTCAACCATGATTGCGACAGATGTCACAGCAACATTTATGGCACCGTTTAAATTAAATCTATTTGTTGCTCTGGTGTTAGCAATGCCAGTCATCATTTACTTAATTTGGTCTTTTGTGCGACCTGCACTATATGAGAAAGAGCGCTTCTTGGCGGTTCCACTGCTTGTGGGTAGTATCGCACTGTTTTATATCGGGATCGCGTTTGCCTACTTCATTACGCTTCCAGCAATTTTACATTTTTTTATCAGTGTCTCGCCTGAAAGCGTCGCTCCAATGACGGATATCAATAGTTATCTCAGTTTTTGTTTGAAACTCTTTTTGGTTTTTGGACTCACTTTTGAAATCCCAATTATTACTTTAGTCCTAATTTTAATTGGTGTCGTTAGCACACAGAGTCTCGCTGAAAAGCGTCGTTTCATTGTCGTGGGATGCTTTTTCATTGCGATGTTTGTCACACCACCTGATGCACTTTCGATGATTATGCTTGCGGTACCCATGTGGCTGTTATTTGAAATTGGTTTATTTTTCGGAAAATTATTAGAGAAAAGAAAAACAACAAGCCACTAAAACTTGAGAATTACAAACTTCTATCTTATTTCCTCCAACACTGTATGGAGGATTTTTTATTTCATGTCGTATCTATTGCCCTATCAAATACTGTCTTCAAATTGACCCTAAACTGTAAATAAAACGTCACTTCTGCTTCATACAATCTAGCTCGACTTACTTACAATTATTGATATGGACTTACTATGACAGCCACAACAAATCAGCCAAGTCGTCGTGATCTTCTAAAATGGTTTGCGGGAATCCCTTTTTTACCGCTTGGGGCAATGACTACTGCAGCAGCATTGAGCGGTTGTAATGATAGTGACAATGACACAGCGGTAACACCACCTGTAACAAAACCTGCAAATCTAAAAGCTGCAACATTTACAGCGATGGCAGCGCCTATTGCAATTGCAGACCGTGCTAAAACATCAGTCAGTTCGAAACTCAAAATCGACTGGGATGACTCAACCAGTTCAGAGTATCAACTTGGTTATAAAAGCTTTTTTGAAACAGGCAATACTGTGCCTAAATGGGGCGGTGGTGAAATTATTGCTGGGGGATATTTTAACGCCAACGGCGACCCAATTATGGATACATCTGTTCCAGCGTCGCCACGCCAATTCTTTTCAGACTGCCCAGATGGCTCCTCACTTATTCATTTAGACGGTGCTCAAGTCGAAGGTGTGAATAACCCAGTATTCCATGTTGTGCAATTTGAATATGCCTCACAAAACCTAGCAGGCGCGAGCGAGTATGGCAACTTACCCTCCCCAATTGCAATTTTGACATTAGACCAGAACCAAACAACAGGTCATTTAGAGCTTAAAAAATACTTTAATGTCGATACCTCTGCAGTTCATGGTTTATGGATTACTTGTGGTGCAAGCATGTCACCGTGGAACACACATTTATCTAGTGAAGAATATGAACCTGATGCATTTGAACAAGGCATTGGTGGACCAAGTCCAAAAGGAATCAGCAAAAACTTCTTTGGTGATGAGGCCGCAGCTAAACCATATAACTATGGTCATTTACCTGAAGTGATCGTAAATAAAGACGGCAGTGGTAGTATTGTTAAACACTTCTGTATGGGCCGTATTTCGCATGAACTGGTACATGTCATGCCCGATAACCGTACCGTAATTATGGGTGATGACTACACCAACGGTGGCTTCTTTATGTTCATTGCCGATGTCGCAAAAGATTTGTCAGCAGGTAAACTTTATGTCGCTAAATATGTATCTGAACTGACAGAGAGCAGTACAGGACAAATCAAATGGATTGAGCTAGGTCATGCAACTAGTCAAGAAATTGAAAAAATGGTTAATGTTGACAATATCCAACCTAGCGACATCATGGAAAGTTTAACAACTAATCCAAATGACGCATCATATACCGAAATTATTTTGGCCAAGAAGAAGCTTTGGGTAAAAGTAAAACCAGGTATGGAAAAAGCAGCAGCCTTCCTTGAAACCCACCGCTACGCAGCACTCAAAGGTGGCAGCATGGCCTTCACGAAGATGGAGGGAACCACCATCAACATTAAAGACAAAGTTGCGTATTCTGCTTTAGCAAATATTCAAGATTCAATGATCAAAGACAATGCAGCTTGGGTTGCCGCACACAATGTTTCATTCACGAAGAAAATCACTGCAGGTGGCGTACTAGCACACGATTTAACAGCAGGACAGAACACAACCGATGGGCAGCCTATCAACAGTGAATGGATTCCGTATCAATCGAAAATGCTATTGATGGGTGAGGACATCACAGTGGATAGCTTAGGTAACACAGCAAATCCAGATAAAATTGCAAGCCCTGACAATTTGAAGTTCTCTGAAACACTACGCACCTTATTCATTGGTGAAGACAGTGGTAACCATCCAAATAACTTCTTATGGGCTTATAACGTGGATACCAAAGCAGATCCTGTACGTTTACTCTCAACCCCTGCAGGTGCAGAATCGACTGGTTTACATGCAGTAGACTCAGTAAATGGTTGGACTTATATCATGAGTAACTTCCAACATGCGGGTGACATGAAGAGCTTATCTGAGGACTTAAAAGCAGCAACTTTAGCCAATTACAACAATGGCTATAGTGCAAGTGTCGGTTATTTAACAGCAGACTTGATGCCATCAGTAGAAAAGAAAAAGACTGAAACCAAAGCCTCTTAAGTCATTCCAAAAAAAATGCCGACTTATGTCGGCATTTTTTATGATTTAAAAAATACCACTTGTTCCGTGATTTTTCCTTTGAACTCACCCTGCTGCTGCTTTTCAAGCCAAGACCATTGTTCATGGGTCATGCGTAAGAAGTTAGAACAGCGTGTCCCATAAATAGGGCTTTGAATAAAGGTCGAAGACAATAGCTCTTCCATATCCTGACTAATGCCAGTTTGCGGCAATAAGTCTGTAATAATCTTGCGCTCATCCTCCAAAATATCCCAAGCTGTCTTCTCTAACTCACTTTGTAAGATATGGGATTGTTGCAACATCGGTAAGAACTCTTGGGTAAAGCGCTTACGTAAATGTTTGGTTTTTTCCCAATGTTCCGTCATCAAACCATTCGACACCACATACACGCCTTTCGGAAGAACCTGTGGTGCTTCACCACGATTGCTCATGTAGACCGCCTGATGCCGATCCCCCATAAAAAGATTAAAGCCCGCATAGTCACATTGTTTTTTCTCTAAGTCTTGAGCAAAACGAATCGGGGTTTGTTCAGACTCTAAAAAGGATTGAATCAAATGTCCACGAGACGTTGGATAGCTGGTTTGATCAGTGCCATCGCGAAAGTTCGTTAAAACGGCCCAACGTCCTGTTGGCGTTATACCCATCCATGTGCCGCCAGACTGCAAATCTTGTCCCGCAATAATTGGACTATCCGCCCATTGTTGCAAACTTGCAGTGGGGCGCTGGTAAAACTCATCTCGGTTTGAAATCAGACAAAGTGGTGTGTCATCCAACACCTGCCAAGCAAAAGCCACGATGCACATAATAGACTCTCAAAATCTTTACACATTGAATGTACAACATTTTTCCAAGCTTTCAGCTAAAATCTGTGCAAAACATAATGACAAGGAACAGCAATGCTGACTTATCCAAATATCGACCCTGTGGCGATATCACTGGGCCCTTTACAGGTGCACTGGTATGGCCTGATGTACTTATTGGCATTTTTATTTGCTTGGGGGCTTGCGACTTACCGCGCTAAACAGCGTGGTTGGACAGCAGAAATGGTCTCTGATCTGATTTTTTACGGTGCTTTGGGTGTGGTTGTTGGCGGTCGTATTGGCTATGTATTCTTTTACGGCTTTGAACAATTCCTTGCCAATCCCCTCTGGCTCTTCCAAGTCTGGACTGGTGGTATGAGTTTCCATGGCGGTTTCTTGGGTGTGATGATCGCCATGCTGCTGTGGTGTAAGAAATACAAAATGACGTGGTTTCAAACCCTCGATTTTATTGCACCCTGTGTCCCTACAGGCTTAATGTTTGGTCGAATTGGTAACTTTATTGGTGGTGAACTCTATGGCCGTGCGGTAAGCGACCCAAACTTTGCATTCGGCATGATATTTCCGACAGATCCGCTGCAATTGGTACGCCACCCCTCTCAACTTTACCAAGCGCTGTGTGAAGGCTTAATTCTATTTATTGTGTTGTGGTGGTTTAGTTCTAAACCGCGCCCACGCTTTGCGGTTTCAGCATTGTTCCTGATTGGTTATGGTATTGCACGCTTTACCGTGGAATTCTTCCGTGAACCGGACAATGGTCAACTATTCATTGGTTGGATGAGTAAGGGACAATTCTTAACAATTCCAATGATTCTGATTGGTCTATGGATGATGTGGTATGCCTACCAGAAAAAAATATATGACTGGGGCCCACAAAAAAATAGTTAATTAAAAGCAAATTTAGCGAGGCAATGCCTCGCTTTTTTATGTGCTGTATTTTCTCTTCAATACAGTCACTGAACTCAATGCTCGAACTATGCTAAAGTTTAGTTTGCTTATTTCAATAAACATACACTTATGCTTGAATTTTGGTTCGATCCGACGGTTGCTGTTGTAAAGAAAGTCTTATTTTTTATTGCAATGGTGGTACTTACAGGTGTGCTGTATTGGATGGAGCCATTAAAACTCGATGCCATACTTATGTTCTTAGGCACTGGTGTGATTTTTTTGATTTGCCGTTATTGCAAAATTCATTTTGCCTCAAAAAATCCGACTGGCTTACTCTACCGCCTACTCACTTGGATTCCGATTGCGCTGTTACTTGCCTTGGTCTTTATCAACATGAATAATGGTGAAATTCTAATTCCAGGTGCACAAGGTATTGGCTTTATGGCATTGGCAATTTGCTTACTTTCCCCCATTGCCCTGCTCAATAAAAATAATCTAACGCATGACGACGGAAAGGCTTAAATGCTAGATTTTTGGTATTCCGAACGTTGCACACGCCAAATTAAACTCATATTGTGCATAGGCACGTGTATTCTCATTTTTATCTGCTCAGAACAAGCACAATTAGCGCCCATTTTTGTGGGACTCTGCCTCGTCATTGGTTTAATGATTGATGTGCTTTATACACTAAGAATAAATCAACTCAAAGCGCTTCCACAGGCATTGAAATGGTGTTTGGCTATTCTGCCTATTCTATGTTTATTGTGCTTAATCTATTTTTTACCCAATGAAATGCACGGCCTATTGGTACTGCAATGTATCAGTTTTACTTTAATTGGATTTTTTCTTGTCTCGATATATAGCCATCGTGCGAAACGTTTTGATTAAAATCTTGATTCGCATACCACTTCGCATTGAATATTAATCTCATGAAGTGAAAGCAATTGAAACTGAAATTGGGGGGATTACTGCTGCAAACGATAATAGGTATATTTGACATTTGGATTACGGTAAACCGCATAACCAGACTGACGATAATCTGACACCCAGCCATTGCCTGAATATGCTGCAATGTGCCCGTAACGGCTGCTTTGATTACGGTCAATAATATAAATGTCGCCTTTCTTTGGACGATCAAAAGACAAGTTAATTTTCTGATAACCAATTTTTTGAAGTGTACTACCCCAATCTGCTGCAGCAACAGGATGCCCATTAAAACGAGCACCCGCAGACTCTAATGCCAAACGCACACTGCGTGCACATTTTTGCGTACTCGATTGGCGGGTAATGCCCTGTAAAAATCCTGTAAGACGATCGATATCGATACGCTGACCATTTTTAGAAATCACATTGGAGGATGATTTTTGTTCAGCTTTTGTGCTGTTCGGTCTTCCCGCATTTTTGCCAGACTGAGAACGAATTATGATGTTTGCTTGAACTGGAGCATGCACTTCACTCAAGTTTACGTTGTGATCATAAGCCATTCTAAAACCCACACTCCTGCCTTATTTTGAGGCACTTCAAATTTGATAACGGCAGTGATAGTAACCCCTAAAGAATGTTTTTTCATGTAAAAAATGTAAGATTTCTTAAACAAATAGCTTAAAAATGCGTTAATTGCTTACTAAGCCAACAAGGTCAAACATTAGTTAAATTCTTAATTTATAAATCTTATTTTCAATCTTAAAATTGTCATTACAAAAAATAAAACATGTTTAATTTTTAATCAAATCTACATAGCATTTGCAGTAATTCTTTGCTGATAAAATGCAAAATCCATCACAATGTTATTCTTTGTACAGCGTCATTAATGCCATCAAAAGTCGTCTTCCGCTCTCATTTAAATGATCAACTTTATAATGCACCATTAGAAAAAAACAGCCTGATCGAGCATCAATTTAAAGTCATCACTTTAGACTTATTTGAGAACGACCTATCAAAGATCTGTCATTTTTGCATGCTTGCGAGTTGTTTCATCAACATCAAAAACACGCTAATATGTGCCTCAAGAAATTCACCCACTATGAGAGAGACATGCGCCAATATTTAGACCTTTTACAACACATTCTCGACAACGGCGGCGATAAAGGCGACCGTACAGGTACGGGGACTCGTTCTGTATTTGGTCATCAAATGCGTTTTGATCTTTCTAAAGGTTTCCCTTTACTGACCACTAAAAAGGTTCATTTCCGCTCAATTGTGATTGAACTGTTGTGGTTTTTAAAAGGTGACACTAACGTTAAATACCTACAGGACAACAAAGTTTCAATCTGGGATGAATGGTCAACGGCGGAACAAACTGCACGTTTTGGTCGTCCTGAAGGCGAACTGGGTCCTGTCTATGGTCATCAATGGCGTAATTTTGGCGCAACCAAAAAAGTGGATGGTTTATACGAGCAAGATGGGTTTGACCAAATTAAATGGCTTGTGAATGAAATTAAAACCAATCCAAACTCACGCCGCTTAATTGTGTCGGGTTGGAATCCAAATGAAGCGGGCAATGTTGCCTTACCGCCATGCCATACATTGTTCCAATTCTTTGTACAAAATGGAAAACTGTCTTGTCAGCTTTACCAACGCAGTGCAGATGTATTTTTAGGCGTACCATTTAACATTGCAAGCTATGCGTTATTAACCCATATGATTGCACAAGTTTGTGGTCTAGGTGTCGGTGACTTCGTGTGGACAGGTGGCGATACCCATTTATATGCCAACCACTTCGAACAAGCGCAACTCCAATTAAGTCGTGACCCGTTAGAACTGTGCCAATTAAAATTAAATCCTGAAATTACAGATCTCTTTGATTTCAAATTTGAAGACATTGAAATTGTAGACTATGAATCACATCCTGCGATTAAGGCACCAGTTGCGGTTTAAAACATAATTTCAGAATGAAAAATGAAATCCCGCTTTGCGAAAAGCGGGATTTTGCATTTTAATAGAGACACTTTTTATGTGTGTTTGAGTTTAGGTATGTCATTCCAAAATTTAGAAGTGGTTCATGTGGTTGCAATGGATCAACAACACTGTATCGGCAAGGGTAATGACTTACCTTGGCACATCTCCGCTGACTTAAAACATTTTAAAGAAATCACCCAAGGTGGCGTTGTAGTGATGGGACGCAAGACTTTAGAGTCGATGGGACGTACCTTACCAAAACGTGTCAATTGGGTGATTACCCGTGATACATCTTGGTCTTTTGAGGGCACTAAAGTTGCTTACAGTATTGAAGATGCCTTAACTCAGGCCGTTGCTGATGTAGCCACATCTGACAAACCAACCAGTATTTTCATTATCGGTGGTGGTGAAATTTTTAAACAAACGTTGGATATTGCCGACCGTCTTGAACTGACGCATGTTGAATTGGATGTGCAAGGCGATGCACACTATCCAGAAATACCTTCAAACTTTAAAAAAGTCGCTTCAGAACAACATATTGACGACAAAACCAATATTGCTTTTGAGTTCGCAACTTACCGAAAATAAAGCAAAATCCCAAGAAAAAATAACTATGCAGCAGTATGACAAAAGCTACATTTTAAAAAGAATAGGCAGCAGTACCCTGCATGCTTTATTTAGTTTGTTTGTCATCTGCTCATCCATTTGGCTGTGCTTGGCCTTATGGATTCAACTACCTGCTGGCTGGCTCGGTAGTCGTATCATTATTGGTATTTGGATTGCCTTCGCATTAAGTATTCTTGGCATTTATATCACCCAACATTTCTTTAGTCGCCGTAAAGACGTTCTGATTTATATTATTGGCTTTGTTTGTAGCTTATTTTGGTATTTTGGCATGGCACCACGCCAAGACCGTGACTGGAATCCAGAAGTTGCTGAAATACTACATTATGAAAAGCAAGGCGACCTGATCACCTTACACAATGTACGAAACTTTGATTGGCACGCCGATGGCTCCTATAGTGCACGTTGGGAAACACGACAGTTTGATCTCAGTAAAATCAATGGGGTCAATATTGTGACTTCTTACTGGATGGGGCCTCAAATTGCCCACACTTTGGTGAGTTTTGATTTTAGTGACCGTAAACCACTGACCTTTTCGATTGAAATTCGTAAAGAAAAGAATGAAGAATTTTCAGCGATTGGCGGTTTCTTTCGCAAATATGAACTTAGCCTGATTGCATCGGATGAAAAAGATTTAATTTATACGCGGAGCAACACTCGTGGTGAACAAGTTTATTTCTTTCCCGTTGATATGCCTAAAGCTGAAATGCAGGCTTTATTTGTTGAATATTTACATAAAGCTGATGAGCTACAAAAGCAACCTAAATGGTATAACACCCTAACTTCGAACTGCACCACATTGGTTTTTGACATGGTGCAAGCCGTTTCAAAGCACGAATTACCAACCGATTATCGCTTATTTGCTTCAGGTTATTTACCTAATTATTTACATGACTTACAAGCGATCAATCCGCAATGGGATATGAAAACTTGGTACCAAAAAGCCCACGTCAATCCACGCGTATCTCAACTCAAGCATTTAAGTAGCCAAGAATATTCCGAAAAAATTCGGATGGGATTGCCACATAGTAATAGTGAAAATAACGTCAATCATTTTTAAATTTTAAAAATTGATACAATTTTTACTGGCTGTCATGCACATTATTTGTTTATATAGAACAAGTGCATTCTAAAGAGAATTTCCATGTTAAAACAATTATTTGTCATTGCAGCACTGTCTTCTTCTCTTGTTATTTCAGGCTGTGAAACTGTTCCGCCACAAGACAATGTCACCACCAATCTTAACCAACTCCAAAACCGCACATGGATTGCGACTTACATCGGCAATCAAGAAATCAAAACTGCACCAAGTGCCCACAATATTCCAAGCCTTCAATTTGATGCCGCAACAAAACGGGTATCAGGTGCGGATGGTTGTAATCGCATCATGGGTAGTTATAACGCAGGTAAAGATACTTTAACTTTCGGCCCACTTGCAGGTACACAAATGGCATGCCTCAATAATAATGGGCTAGATCGAAAGTACAATGAAGCACTTGCCAAAGTGACGCACTATCAAGTTTTTGGTAAAACACTCAAATTGTTAGATCGTTATGGTAACCCACTGATTCAATATGAAAGCGCAGTACAACCACGCTAAACTCATTTATAAAAAGCCTGCATTTGCAGGCTTTTTTATTACTGATCCGTCAATAAAAGTGCTTTTTTGACACAGAAATTTGCTTTAAATATACAGACGTATATTGCAGTAATTGGTTATAACCCCCATATAAAATTCAGAAATGAATAATAGGTATAGATATGCAACAGGCTGTTTTTGGTGGTGGCTGCTTTTGGTGTGTAGAGGCAGTCTTTCTACAACTCCTTGGTGTGGAAAAAGTCGTGAGTGGTTATGCCGGTGGTCTCACTGTTAACCCGACCTATGAGCAAATTTGCGAGGGCGACACACAACATGCAGAAGTAATTCAAATACATTTTGATGAGAGTAAGATTAGCTTTAGTCAATTGCTTGATGTTTTTTTTGCGACGCATGATCCGACGACACTGAACCGCCAAGGCAATGATGTTGGCACACAATATCGCTCAGTAATTTATTATCAAAATGAATTACAACAGCAAGAAGCACAACAACGTATAGATGAACTCAAGGCTGAAGGACTCAACATTGTGACTGAACTCAGTCCAATGCCAAGCTTCTATCCTGCCGAAGACTATCATCAGAACTTCTTCGCACGTAATCCGAATCAGGGTTACTGCAATTTCTCAATTCCACCCAAACTAATGAAGCTCCGTAGTAAATTCCAAGATTTACTCAAGTCAGAGTAATTATTTTATAAAAAAAAAGCGACCTTTTAAGGTCGCTTTTTTTTTATTAGAAACTTAGTTATCACTGGCAAATGCAATATCGCTGAGTCCGGCTCCACTCGCACGAGACATCACTTGCGCTACAGTGTCATAACGTGATTCTTTATCTGCTTTTAGCACTAACGCAGGTTTACGCTCTTGTTGACCCGCTGCATTTAAGCGGCTTTCTAGGTCTTGAAGGCTGACGATATCGCCATTCCAAGCAATATCCCCTGCTGAGTTAATGCTGATCGTCACACTTTCAGGTGGCAGATCAATCACTTCCGCAGTCGTTTGTGGCAAGGTTAATGGAATTGATGGGTTAGCAACAGTTGCTGTCACCAAAAAGATGATCATCAATACCAACATAATATCGATGAGCGGAATGAGGTTCATCTCATTCATGCCAGCATCGTTGTCTTCACCCAATTGAAAAGCCATTAAGCTTGACCTCCAGCTAAACTTTGCTGAGTTGCTTTAACGTCATCTTTCTTTACAGCAGATTCTTGTTGCAACATGGTGTCAATTAATAGGCCATGTGCTTGATCTTGCAATTCATTTGAAAGTGTACGGTTAAAACGAACACAGATGTTATATGCCAATACAGCAGGAATTGCGACAGCTAGACCTAAGCCCGTCATGATCAGTGCTTCACCTACAGGTGTTGCCACTTGCGCTAAGCCCGCTTGACCACTTTTACCTACTGCAACAAGTGCATGGAAAATACCCCAAACTGTACCAAACAAACCTACGAATGGTGCAATTGAAGCAATCGTACCTAAGACTGAAACGCCCTTTTCTGCATTGGCTTTTTCAACTGAGATTTGACGTAACAATGCTTGTTCAGCTACAGCTTTGCGTTGCTCAAAACCAAGAGGAGTAAGTTTTGCTTTCAGTTTAGTTAGTGCATCTGCAAGGTGATCATACGCTACTTGCTTTAACTGACGAGTGCCCATAATGCGCAGGACAAAAACGGTCCAAGTCGCAATCGACATTGCGAGTAACACGAAATACAGTGTTTTGCTGACTGCATCTGCATGTTGCCAATAAACTGAAAAGTTCATATTCGAACTCCTAATGGGTTAGCCGGAATCTTATTTAAGTTTAAAGTTAAATGGTTGATCTACACGCGTCGGCGTAGCCACACCATTATCTATATATTTGGACAAACGTGCACGCTTCACGGCAGCCGTTACTTTACGGTTTACCGCAGCGCCACAAGTTGAGTTTTTCACTGTTGCAGATTCAATCTTACCTTCTGCACTCGCTGAAATTGCCACTTCAACAGAGCAAGATGCTTTCAACTCACCATCTTCAAATTGTACATTTGGCGATTTGATCCAACTTACCCCATTACCAATACTCACTGTCTTAGGCGTTGGTGGCGCAGGCGGTGCTGGAGGTGCAGGTGGTGGTGAAACAGGTGCAGGCGGTTTTGGTTCAACACGCACGACTTTAGTTTCAGACACTACAGTTGAAACAACCGGTGTTGGAGGAACATTTTTGACCGCTTCAACTGTTGGTTTTGGCGCATCTTTCTTTTTCACCTGTTCTACTTTTTCCACTTTTTTCGGTGGAGGTGGTAGCGGTTTATCTACAATTTTGACTTCTTTTGGCTTCGGTGGCTCTTTCTTCGGTTCTGGTTTTGGTTTCGGAGGTTCAGGTTTCTTCTCCTCCTTAATTTTCACAAAACGCACCTTAATCGGGTCTTTATCAACCGGTTTCAGTTCAGGTGTTTTCATGTTGCCAACAGCCCACAATACCCCCACATGCCCAACCACAACGGCAACGAGTGCAGTAATGATTTTCTTTTTCATTGGGTTTGAAGATTGCATCATTGGAGCGGGAGATTGACTCATTAAAATCAGTTACCTTGAAGAAGCGACTACAGTTCAATTTTTGAAAATGCAATCATGCTCATCGGTTAGCACAATTAAAGTACCGCAATAATAAATGAGAAGTGTTTTCATTTGCAACTATTAATTCGGTCGTTTTTATGACTTTTTTTAATCACAAATAAAAAAAGGCATACCTATTGTATGCCTTTTTTTTGTTCGATGTGTATCCGAATTATTGGAATACCACCGTTTTATTACCATCTACAATGATACGGTCTTCTAGGTGCCACTTTACTGCACGTGCGAGTACATTACGTTCGACGTCTTGACCTAATTCACGTAATTGCTCAACCGTAAAGTCATGACTCACACGCTCTACGTCTTGTTCAATAATCGGACCTTGGTCTAGGTCAGCAGTCACATAATGCGCTGTTGCACCAATCAGTTTCACACCTTTTTCATGCGCTTGCTTATATGGATTTGCACCAACAAATGCAGGTAAGAAAGAATGGTGAATGTTGATGACTTTCATTTCCCATTTTTGAACGAATTCTTCATCCAAAATCTGCATATAACGTGCAAGTACAAGTAAATCATTACCTTGCATCAACTGATCAATTTGCTCATACGCTTCACGTTTGTTTTCTTTGCTCACAGGAACAACTTCAAACGGAATACCAAAGTTTTCTACCGACTCACGTAATGTTTCGTGATTTGAAACAACTTTGGTAATTTCACATGCCAAACCGCCACGTGCATGACGCCAAAGTAGCTCTAGCAAAGCATGGTCAACTTTAGATACTAAAATACCGACTTTCTTAACATCACTCACCAAAGCCAAACGCCAATGCATGCTGTAACGCTCTGCCACGTTTGATGCGAAGGTTTGGGTTAAGTTTTCTTTACGGCTTTGTAAGTTATCTAGCTCAAACTCAACACGCATGAAGTAACGCCCGCCCTGAGCTTCAGTGGCATATTGATCAAGTGCAGTAATATTTGCACCTTGATGATACAAAAAGCTCGATACAGCTTGCACAATACCCGGTTTATCTTCACAAGTAATGAGTAAGCGTGCTGTGTTAGCGGTCGACATATTCATGTTGGTTTATATCACTAATCAGTTAAATTGAAAAAAGAGCCGAGTATTCTAACCCTTTTTAAAGCCAGACTAAATAGTCTTATTCAGCTTCCGATTTTTTTGCACTAGAAAGACTGGCAAATAAATCTGATGGCCCTAGGGTTTCTAGCAGACGCTCATAGGTTTCACGGCTTTCACCACGTAAATACGCACCTTCCAAAAACACCATTTGACGCAATGCCTGCCAGACCCACTTTTCTTCTAAAGTATTTGAGTCGGTAATATGGCCAGACATATAAAGGAAGTTGGTCCAGTTGGTCAGTACAATCCATAAATTGATGGTCAAAGCCTCAATTTCAGATTCAGTCATTTGCATTAAACCAGCATCAACGAAGGCACGATAAATTTTTTGACCTTGCTGCATGACTTGGCCTGCAAAACGTGGGTACATTTTGCGGAAGTCTTCGTTATTTTCCACCAAATGATAAACATCACGGTGTAGGAAACGATAAGCCCATAATTGACTACTTAACACCTGAAAGTAACGAATCTTGTCATTGGCATCCAATGCACGATCGTCAGGTAAAGCTAACATTTCCAAGGTTTCTTGCTGATATTGCTCCATCAACTCCTTAATAATTTCACTTTTATTACGGAAGTGATAATACAAATTACCCGGGCTCATACCGAGTTCAGCTGCAATGTGATTGGTTGTGACTGAACGCTCTCCACGCTCATTAAACAACTGCAAACTCAGCTGCAAAATACGTTCTTTCGTTTTTAAAGTTTTGGTGTGAGACATCCTAAAACAACCATTTTTTCAATGTATTAGAACCCTAACACATAAAGTAACTTGACTATTTAGAGTATTTGCTCTAAAAATTTAATTAATCGCTAAATTTCGATATGGTCGTGCGACATGAACAGTCAGACAAAAACAACTTCAATGACACCACATTCTTTTGATAACCAACACTTAAATGACATGTTGGAACAGCAAAAACAGGCTTACTTACGTTACCCATTGCCAACGGCAAAAGAGCGTATTGACCGTTTGGCTCGGCTTAAGCGTATCTTAGTTAAGTATCAAGATCAATTTGCTGATGCAATTAATCAAGACTATGGTAATCGTTCTGTCGGTGAAACCAAGATTGGTGAGCTGCTCACCTGCCTTGAACACATCAAATATTATAGCAAGCATTTGACTGACTGGATGAAACCATCCAAACGTCATGTCGGCATTATTCATCAGCCAGCAAAAGCATGGGTACAATATCAACCACTTGGCGTGGTCGGTATCATTACTCCATGGAACTACCCACTGCTTTTGTCTATTGGGCCACTGATTTGTGCCTTGGCAGCGGGTAACCATGCCATGATTAAAATTTCAAGCTCATCTGCAGCATTTGGTGCCGTGCTTGAAAAAGCCTTAGCTGAAGCATTTCCACAAGAGCTGGTGGCTGTTGTAAATGGCGGCGGTAAAATTTCAGATGATTTTAGCCATTTGGCTTTCGACAAGATGATTTTTACGGGCTCAACTAACGTCGGTAAAACCGTGATGGCAGCAGCTGCAGAAAATCTCGTCCCTGTCATTTTAGAGCTTGGTGGTAAATCACCTGTACTGGTACATCCGTCTATTGATTTAGCAGATGTTGCCCAACGTCTTGCGGTTGGTAAATTATGGAATGCCGGTCAAACTTGTGTTGCACCTGACTACGTGTTCTTACCACGTGGTAAAACTGCTGACTTTTTAGATCACTACAAAGTTTGCGTTGAAGCGATGTATCCAAGTATTGCTCATAATCAGGACTATACTTCGATTATTAACGACAAGCAGTACAATCGCCTACAAGGCTATTTAGAAGATGCGCGTGATCAAGGTGCACAAATCATTAGTTTCAACCCGCAACAAGAAGATGTCGATGTTGTGCGCAAAATTGCACCAACTGTTTTGACGGGTGTCACACCAAATATGCAAATTATGCAACACGAAATCTTTGGTCCAATTCTTCCAATCATGGAATATGATCAAATAGATGAGGTTATTGCTTTTATTAATAGCCGTCCTCGTCCACTTGCATTATACTACTTCGACTTTGATCAGGCGCGTGCCGACTATGTCGCGCAACGTACCCATTCAGGACATTTCGGACAAAACACGGTATTGACTCATGTTGCTCAGGATGACCTACCATTTGGTGGGGTTGGTGCCTCGGGTATGGGTAAATATCATGGTCCAGAAGGTTTCTTCAGTTTGTCGCATGAACGCTCGGTAATGTCGAATCCAAAACTCTATAGTTTGAAATTCATTCTGCCACCGTTTAATAAGCCGATTCACAAACTGATTTCGAAGACACTTCTTCGATAAACGATCAAGGCATGAACGATCACACCAGTTGATGCTTCGTTTTGTGGAAAATCGCTTGTCTTTTAAGCGCATTTTTGGTATAAAACGCCCCTTGAATGAATTCAATGTTTTTTTTGACTGGCCATACAGATTTGCTGTTGGCTAAATCAATGGAGTTACACCATGTCTAAGGTTTGCCAAGTTACCGGCAAGCGTCCAGTCGTTGGTAACAACGTCTCACACGCCAACAACAAAACTAAACGCCGGTTCGAGCCGAACCTGCATCACCACCGTTTCTGGTTAGAAAGCGAAAAACGTTTTGTACGTCTTCGTCTAACTACAAAAGGTATGCGTATTATCGACAAATTGGGTATCGAAAAGGTTATTGCTGACCTTCGTGCTCAAGGTCAAAAGATCTAAGGAGCTACGAACATGCGTGATAAAATTCGCCTAGTTTCTTCTGCTGGTACAGGTTATTTCTACACTACCACTAAGAACAAACGTACTATGCCGGAAAAAATGGAAATCAAAAAATTTGATCCAAAAATCCGTCAACACGTAATCTTCAAAGAAGCTAAAATCAAATAATTTTAGTTTTTTGAAAAAAACGGCCTTTCTGGGTCGTTTTTTTTTGCATTTTTTTTATTCGAATTGTTAAACTTTCAAGGTATTTTTTGGCATTTTTCGTGCTTGTAATTTTTACCCTTAACCTTGGCTTAAGGAGTTTTTAGTGCCTCATGATGTAGAACTCATAATATTACTCGCTGTAGGCTTTGGCTTTGCCCTCATTTTTGGCTATGTCGCCGCACGCCTACGACTTCCTCCCCTTATTGGCTACCTCATAGCCGGTATCATTATTAGCCCAAACACCCCGGGCGTCGTCGGTGACATTCACCTCGCCAATCAGCTTGCAGAACTTGGTGTTATGTTCCTGATGTTCGGCGTGGGTATGCATTTTTCACTGAATGACTTGATGCAGGTCCGACGGATTGCATTACCTGGTGCCATATTACAAATTACCGTTGCAACCCTTTTAGGTATGGGTATTTCAATGCTTTGGGGCTGGAGTATGGGGTCAGCATTGGTCTTCGGCTTAAGCCTGTCCTGTGCGAGTACTGTAGTTCTACTCAAAGCCCTAGGCGACCGTGGTTTACTCAACTCAGTAAACGGTAAAATTGCCGTAGGTTGGCTCTTGGTCGAAGACCTTGTAATGGTTCTCGTATTGGTTTTATTGCCAGCAACAGCCGTTCTGTTAGGTGGCCAGCCACTAACTGAAGGCGGCTCAGATGAAAATATTTGGCTCACCCTAGGCATTACATTACTTAAAGTCGCAGGCTTTATTGCCTTCATGCTCATTATTGGCAAACGCCTCGTCCCAATGATTATGCAAGTCGTGGCGCGTTTAGGTTCTCGCGAATTATTCACGCTTACTGTTGTTGCGGCGGCTGTATCAATCGCATTTGGTGCTTACAAAGTTTTTGGCGTATCCATGGCGCTAGGCGCATTCTTCGCAGGTATGGTGGTAAAAGAGTCTGATTTCAGCCACCGCGCTGAAGAAGAAACCCTACCTTTGCGTGAAATTTTCTCCATCTTGTTTTTTGTTTCGGTGGGTATGCTCTTTGACCCACGAATCTTAGTTGAACAGCCCTTACACGTATTGGCAGTTGTTGCCATCATCATGATTGGTAAGACTATTGCTGCAATGGCGTTGGTATTGTTCTTCCGCTATCCAATCAATACTGCCCTAACCGTAGGCGCAAGTTTGGCGCAAATTGGGGAATTCTCTTTTATTCTAGCAACACTCGGTGTTTCGTTAAATTTACTGTCACTTGAAGGACAAAATTTAATTTTAGCCGGTGCATTAATTTCAATTACCCTAAACTCGTTTATATTTTCTGCTATTGAGCCTGTGCAAAAACTGATTCGTGAGCGCTCGAATTTGGCTCGTTTACTGGAACGTAGTGGTGACCCATTAGCGATGCTGCCAGATGAGGTTTCACAAGACTACCTACGCGATCAAGTGGTGTTGATTGGTCATGGTGAAGTCGGTCGTCGTATCACACGTGCACTCATGAATGAAGACATTAAAGTAGTCATAGCCGAAGAGAACCGTGAAATCGTTGAAAATCTGCGTGAAAAAGGTATTGCAGCTGTTTCAGGTGTAGCAACGGAACCTGGTGTATTGATCCAAGCTCATATCCAACATGCTCGCCTGTTGGTCATTTCACCGATGGATATTTTAGATATTCATAAAATTGTGGATATTGCGAAAACACTTAACCCTTCGATTCAAGTACTCGTTTGTGCAGAAAGTAAAGAAGAAGCCGAAGTGATTCGCCGTGAAAATATTGGTGAGGTGTACTACGCCAAAGAAGAAATGGCCAAAAATATGAGCAATCATATTTTGAACCAAATTCAAATTGCACACCATCAAACACCAACACATTAACATTCAATAATTTTGCATATTCGTGCATGAATGTTCGAAACATAAAAACCTGAGAAGGCGATACAGCATTGTGTCCCCTTCTTCATTTTTATCAACATTGAACAAAGATAAACTTCTTAAACAGATATAACGATTTGAATTTTAATAGTAGTTTTAATTTTATACAGGATAAAAATACGATAAGATGATGACTAAATAAGCTGCCTCAAGCAGTGTTATAGCATCTCTAAAACTGAACTTAAAAAATCGGTGGTGTTTCAAAAAGTATGCTGAAACAAAGCAGGTTGAATTTTGATAAAATAGAGAAATGCGAATAACTCTAGAAATCAAATGTCCAACCTGCCTCAGTGACAGTATAAAGAAAAATGGCATCAA